>JAYRWZ010000389.1:0-21435 GCA_041917875.1 Chloroflexota bacterium
GGACCTACCAAGGTCATATTACTGAAAACAGGACTCGTACGCGGTAAATTATATGTGCCTGTGCCATCATTATCTGATTCAAAACATTGGCTGGTACTTTGGTCAGCAACTTCGCGATAGCGTTGTGCAATACCAAATTGAATGCGACCGCTGAAACCGAAATCGGTGTCAAAATCATCATCAACAGTACGGTTAGCAATAAGATATTTAGAATCCACCGTGCCGCCGAACCATTCAAAAGCATCATCGCCATTGTATGTACATTGCACATGATTAATGGTTGTACCTTTACCTACTGCGCCTAAAGTCAATGAGTTAAGCTCTTCATTGGGGAATGCTGCGATGCCTGCAAATTCAATACGCACATATTCAAGTGCGCCGCTATTATCATTGTCATCATTGCCGCCATACCAACCGCGTCCGGGCGTAGCAGAAGCAATACCGCCTTCAAGAGCAGCTTCACCGGCTTTGACATTCACACGTGCTTTTCCGCATATCAGCACACCGCCCCAATCACCCGTGCGGCGTTGTCCTGCCGGAGCGGAACTTGTGAAAACAATAGGGCGGGATTTGGTGCCGCGAGCAATAATTTTACCGCCACGATTAACGCAAAGTGCTGAATTTGTACGTGGTGTATCGCTGACAATAACAACACCCGGCTCAATGGTAAGTGTGGCGCCGTCTTCAACATAGGTGTAGCCGCGCAGACCATATATTTTTCCGGGCACATACGGAACATTGACTGTACCGGTGATGCTTTGCGGAAGATATTCATCAATTTTAATTGGTTTCGGTGGCGGAGAAATAGAAAATTTATCGCTTAATCCGATTATTGTCGGTTCAGCACGATTGACAAGACGCAAATAGCACTCTTCACCGGCAGCAGTAGGACGAAAAGCAAAACGTGCTTCACCTCTGCCGCGATTTGAACCTGCCGATGCAGTGCCCGAATCATTGTGAACCCAATCCACAGGTAATTGTGTGACAGGGTCGCGACGTTTGATACGTGTCCAAGGACCTGATTCACCCGTAACGGAAAATTCAATAAAATACCGTGTACTGCGCGGTGAATTGGTGGTGTCCCAGCGAATGGTGTATGATTGCCCCACGCTTAATGTGGCATTCGCCGCAGGTGTCGTGATTTTAGGACCGTTTTGTGCCGTAGCAGCAAGAGTAAAAACGGAAAAAACGGCACTTGCAAAAAGAATCAATGATTTCATGGACAAAAGACCCGAATAATGAAACATGAAAAATTATAATTTAAATCCAATACTGAAATTGAGAGTGCGACCGCGTAAATTAGAAGCAACATTACGTCCTCCTTGCAACCAAATAAGTTCTTGATTAAGGACATCGCGTATAACCATGCGTGCTTCTAATCCGGAAATAATTGGCTGTGAAACGGAAATATCAACAACATCGCGCGGTTGTTCATAGACATGCGGATTAGCAAAATCATAACTACCCAAAAGACCCACTTGTATAATGCGTTCACCGGAGCGATTATATCCTAGATTTACTTGTGTGCCTATATCGGGATGTTGATAAAATAATCCGAGA
The DNA here is from genome assembly GCA_041917875.1 of Chloroflexota bacterium. Taxonomy (GTDB): domain Bacteria; phylum Bacteroidota; class Ignavibacteria; order Kapaibacteriales; family UBA961; genus UBA2353. Next base: position 1,561 of record JAYRWZ010000389.1, read on the forward strand.
TTAACGGAATATGGCGATTGTCCCCACATAGGACGTGTATCATTAAGATTGCCTTGGCGCACATTAACTTCCGAACTGATTAATGATACATTTAAGGATGCGCCCAGATTTTCTAAATCCTCAGTGATAAAACCGAGTTGTTTTCTTACTTCAAGCTCAATACCGTATGTTAATGCTGTGCCTGCGGCATTTTGGAATGAGAACACAGGATTACCGCTTGATGGTAAAATTGTTTCTTCAATTGCATTTTCAAAACTTTTATAAAATGTACTCACAGAAAGAACTTCGCCCGGGCGAGGAAAATATTCATATCGTGCATCGAAATTCCAGATAAGGGCACGTTGTAAATCCGTATTACCTTGCACACGTGCTTGGCGTTGGAAATCGAAAAAAGCAAAGGGTGCAAATTCACGCAAATTCGGACGGGTTAATGTCTGCGAACCCGATACACGCACATTTGTATTTTCCGAGGTTTTCCAAATAAGATTTAATGCGGGAAGAATATCTGTCGTATTTCTTTCAATGGAAATAAGTTGATTGTCGCCCGTATAGACTGCCGGTAAGCGTTGTGTATTATTTTCTACGCGAACTCCGGTAATAATTCTAAATTGCTCATCACCAACGGAAAATGGCATATCCACCATAGCGTATCCCGCATTTAATTGCTCTTCGGCACCGTATTGATCGGATTTTTTTGAATCCTCTGCAATACCTAAACCATTGGCGCGGAAATTAGTGGAATCGAATAATTTATCGGGTGATGCGGTAAGGTTGATACCTTCGGGGTCAACATCAGGGAAAACAGATTTACTCTGGATAATAGTAAATGAGCGTGCGCCAAATTCACGGTCGCGGCGTTCAAGTAAAGCACCTGTTTTAATTTTCATTGTAGAAACAGGTATCGTGATATTTAAACCTGCCGTATAAGCATTATCAATTAAATCTGAGAAAAAACGCCCTGCGACAGTGCCGTCACCTTTGGCTGTTTCACTTGGTACATCGGCAGAAAATAATTCATTGCTGTTTTGGCGAGAATAACGTAAACGGCGTAAATCGGGTTCATTGCGCGTGCTGCGTGAAAAACCGCCATTCCATTCCGTTAAAATATCACCGGGTAAATTATGTTGTCCGGCTACTTGACCTGAATACAATGATTTTTCAACAAATTGAGCACTGTAAAAACGACGTTCACGGTCTTGATTATAATCATTACCTTGCAACAGTACCACTTCATCATCAGCGGACTGATTGTAAATATTTTTAAATGACAAAGTGGAATGTCCGCCAAGTTTATATGCCATATTAAATAAACCACCCCAGCCCATGCTGCGCGTAGAAACCGAACCGGCATAATTATATTGCTCATTCCCTGCACCGGATAAACCTGCACGACCGATTTGATTAATCGTATAGCCATTAGAATAATTTGCCGAAGCAATAATACCGAAATCATTATCGGCAATATCAAATAAATTACTGTAAGAAATACTTGTGCCTGTATTTAATGGTGCTGCGATGGCATCTTGTTTCCACACACCCGAATTAAATGATCTGCCAAGAGCAATCCATTCACGTGCGGCCGCTCCATTATCGGCTTCGGGATTTCCGGCGCGACGTATTAAATTATCTAATTCTGTGGATGTGGAAGGCATGCCCGATACTAAAGCACGTGTGCCGTCATCGCTTGCAAGCCAATCGTTTGCTCCGCCCGCATATGTTTGAAAGGCACCGCCTTTTAATGAAACATTATCATTATACGCAGAAGAAAGACCTACTTTGAAAGCAAAACCTTGCGGGAAATCTATGGTATTTAATTGCACTAAACCGCCGGCAAAATTACCCGGCATATCGGGCGTAAATGATTTAATGACATTAGCACTTTGCAAAAATTCCGAGGGAAACATATCAAAAGCAAATGCTTTTTTATCGGGTTCTGTTGAGGTAAGTGCCGCACCGTTTAAGGTAGTATTATTATAACGTTCGCTCACACCGCGTACATAGACAAATTTATCACCCACGACGGTGACACCTGTGATACGTTTCAGCGCTTGACCGGCATCGCCGTCAGGTAATTTAGCAATTTCTTCTTGTCCGACACCATCGCTGACTTGCGCTGAATTTTTTCTTTGCGCTAAGATAGCTTCTTTGGATTCTTTATTGGCGCGTGCCGTCACAACAACTTCATCGGCTTTTTTTGTTTCGGGAGATAATGTGACATTGACCGTAATATTTTTTCCTGTTGGCACTTCAATATTTTCAATGAGTTTGGTTTCATAGCCCACATAACGGAAGCGCAAAGAATAGACACCTTGTTGCACTTTTTTAATGGTATATTTTCCCGTCACATCGGAATAAGCCCCTTTTTTAGTGCTTTGTTTATCTTTGGTTAATAATTCTACCGTCACGCTGCGCATGATATCGCCTGTGGAGCCGTCGGTAATTTTGCCGCTGATGATGGCATCCTGGGAGATGGCAGCGGTGACTGAAAAACTGAAAAGTATAAAAAAACTGATAATGCGTTGGCTCATGGCTACGCTTCCTCCATAAAATGAACTAATGTGTGCCGCTCACGTTTTTTCCCCACACGGTTGCGACATATTTACTAAACAATCGCAAAATTATCAAGGCAGTGTATCGCCAATGTTACGGCTATATTATCAATTCATAATATGAAAAACCCAAGACAAGAATGACAGAGAATATGAAGAATATTATGAGGAGTGTTTTGTCTTTAACATATTGATTACTTTGTAGATACGGATTCTGTTGTGACGTTGAAGCGCTATCGGATAGATATTGACAATCAATGTGAGTAGAAGTAAAAAAGAGTAATCGAAGAGCGTAAACTGATGGGGAACATAGCAGGCAATGATGATTGTTCCCATAATACCAAACCAGTGTCGCAGCTCATAGGCACGGGTTTTACGTTCATAGAGTTGTAATGCGTCCAGCGTATCTATATCACCGGAAATACGGTGCTTCTGATGTATAAGACCGTCTCGCGAAATAGGCATAGCGGTTTTATAGAATCGAATGCCGATGAAAGAGTAGATCGTTGTACCCCTTACAATTTCCCATGACTTGGGTCGGAAATAGGCATCCATAGAAGACGATAATATTGTCATTGTTTTCATTATCAGAGATCTTTACCAAGACGAGAGTAAATAATACAGTACAGTAAAATTACGAAGATCGGGGCATAAAGAATTGTTTATGATGAAGAACATAGGAGTAATTTGTCTAAAGTACTTTGACAGATTTCGCCATATTGTCCTAAAAAATGTTAAATAATGGTTAATCAATTTTCTAATGCAGAATCGGCTGTAACTTTGTCATCAATATTTTAGTCCTTACTGTGGACATAAATTACAACTAACAGAAAGAGTAGATATGAAAACAATGTTTATAGTGATGAGTTTTTGTATGAGTGGTATAGCACAATCTCAGATTTATACGAATGTAAGCATGAATTTACCCAATACCGGAGCTAAGGGACAAAGCATGGATGTTGTTGCTGTTGATGTGGACGGCGACAAAGATTTAGACATAGTTCTCGCAAATGAATTTCAAGCAAATACAATTTTGCTCAATGACGGCAAAGGAAATTTTAAGAATGGCACGGCGGGGAAGTTGCCGCAAATTATCCGTGACAGTGAAGATATTGCATTTGCTGATTTTAACGGTGATGGTTTTATTGATCTTATTTTTTGCAGTGAAGATGATATTGTCATGGGAAAAACAAAGGTGCATGAATATTATCTGGGAGACGGACAAGGCGGCTTCACGAGTGCTCCGTTTATATTGCCTGACAGTGAAGCTAATGCCGTGGCATCCGCGGATATAAATCGCGATGGATTTCCTGATATTATTATGGGAAATAAGGGCAAAAACACAGTTCTCATCAATGACGGCAAAGGAAATTTTACCATAGAAAATAATCGTTTGCCATCAGGAGAAAAAACAACACAGGACCTTGCCTTTGTTGATGTCAATGGTGATGGCATTCTTGATATATTTGAAGGAAATGAAGACGGTAATGAACTATATCTTGGTAATGAGCAAGGGTATTTTACGAATGTCACAGACACACATTTACCAAAGGGATTGAACTGCGAAACAAGAAAAGTCAGCGTGGCGGATATTGACGGTGATAAAGACATGGATATATTTCTGGCAAATGTTGTTTTTTCGCCCGGAAAAAATCCTCAAAATATACTTTTGGTAAATAATGGTCAGGGGATTTTTACAAATAATACAGACACACAATTACCTGCCGATGAGGATCATACAATAGATGCGATATTTGAAGATGTGGACGATGATAAAGATATGGACTTACTCTTGGCAAATGTTTTCGGTGCGCATATCAAGTGTTATTTTAATGATGGTAAAGGAAATTTTACGGATAATACATTAGATGTATTTGAGGAATATTTTGTTCGTGATGCATTGGGGATTATTGCCGCAGATTTTAATGGCGACGGCTTACGCGATCTATACATTTGTGACAGATATATGCCCAACAAAGGACAAAAAGATCTTTTATTGATGAAAACGCCAACAACCAAAGTAGCAGATACAGATGATAAAGGTCATAGAAACATTCTCTTTCCGCATCCCGTGACGACTACTTTTTCTATGAGTATTGAGAGCGAAGATATAGAATCTGTGGTGCTACTCAATCAATGCGGAGAATATAGCAGTGCTGTGCATTACGGTATAAGACAGCCGGGGATTGTTGATTGCGTTATTGAGGATAAAAGTTTAGCTGATGGAGTCTATTATGTGAAAATAAGTACTAAAAATTCAATAATCGGTAAAGCTGTTATTATTCAGAAATAATATGGTTTTTTATTTATATCCGGCGGCTTGCAAAGAAAACAATTCAGCATAATGTCCGCCTTTTTCGACTAATTCTTCGTGGCTTCCTAATTCTTTCATCATTCCGTTTTCCAATACCAATATTCGGTCAGCCATACGTACTGTGGAAAAACGATGCGATATGAGCACCACGGTTTTGCCGTCCATCAAACCTGTAAAGCGTTCAAACACATCATGTTCTGCTCTGGCATCGAGTGCGGCAGTCGGCTCATCAAGAATACGGACTTGGGCATCACGCATATATGCACGTGCCAATGCAATTTTTTGCCATTCACCTCCGGACAAATCTATGCCTTTGGCAAAACGTCTGCCAAGAGTTTGATTGTATAGTTCGGGTAATTTTTTGATGACCGAATCAGCTAAACTTTTTTGTGCGGCATATTCAATTCGCGGCTCATCATAACGATGCTCAATATTGCCAACCGCAATATTGTCGGAAGCAGTAAGCTGAAATTTGACAAAGTCTTGAAATATAACACCTATTTCTTTACGTAATTGTTCTGTATTATATTCTCGCAAATCCACGCCGTCTAAGAGTATTCTTCCTTCGGTCGGGTCATATAATCGCGATAACAATTTTACTAATGTGGTTTTTCCGGCACCGTTTTCACCGACAAGTGCCAATTTCTCACCGGGTTTTAGTGTAAACGAAATATGACGTAAAGCCCATTTTTCCGAATTATGGTAGCGAAACCCGACATTTTCGAATATAAATCCTTGGGAAATAGGACGCGGAAAAGGTGCTGATTTCACAGGAGATATTATGCGGGGTTGTAAACCGAAAAAGTCGAAAAGGTCTTGTAAGTATAATGCACTTTGTGCTATGGAAGAAAATCGTCCGAAAATAGTTTCCATCAATCCGCGCATGCGAGAAAAAGAACCCGCCAGAAATGTTAAATCACCAATCGTTAATGATCCGGAAATTGTTTGCCACACAAGTAAAATATATGCCCCGTAATATCCTGCCATCCCTATTGTGTTGGTAAGAGTTCCCCAGCTTGCCCGCCGCAATGATAATCGTTTGTTTTTTTCATAAAACTCTTCGGCTCGCACTCGATATTCATCAGTTAAAAATTCTGACAAACCAAAAACTTTTACCTCTTTTGCCGTTTCATTGCTTGCACCGGTAAAGCGTAAATAATCGAGTAAACGCCGCTCGGGTGTCCAGCTGTAGAGAAGCGAATAACTTTGCGCATTGAAATGAGATTCACCGATAAATGACGGCAATAAAGCAGCAGCCAGAATAACTATGAGCCAAGGATTAAAAACCATAAGCGCGGCTGCAAGCATTGCTAATGTAATAGTGTCTTGCGCTTGAGTAAATGTTTGGGAAACCAGCTCCATGCGGCTTAATGTTTGCTGACGTGCGCGCTCTAATTTATCATAAATGGTAGAATCCTCGAATTGTTCTAAGTCTAATGTTGCTGCATGATTCATTAACTTTACCGATGTGACATTTGCGAATTTATCGCCCAATAAAGCATCAAGAAGAGATATACCCCGTCCAATAATTTCACCCATAATACTTATGCCGGCTTCAAGAGCAATATAATACCATAGCAGTGATGTGCCGATTGATTGTTGATTATTGATTATGCCGATTATTTCATCAATGATTAATTTACCGACATACATAAACACAACGGGAATACAGGCACGTAACAGACGTAATATGAGGGTGCCTATTACCATTACCGGGCTTATTTCCCAGACCAAGGAAAATAGTTTCGGCAAATTTTTGAGGGCAATAAAGCGTTCTTTGAATCCTATTTTTTTATTTTTTGATTCTTCAACGGATGATAGCTGCGCAGGTCGCTGTAATGCCATTGCAATATATTATTATATGGAACAAATGTTTAAAGTATAATTCTTTTACGTATAGTTTTTTCTTGCCCGATACGAATTTCCGCAACATAATCTCCCTGGGTCATCCTTCGTCCGCGTTCATCGCGCCCATTCCATGTAAACTTATATGTTCCGGGTTGTTGTACGCCCTTAAAGACAATGGCGACCATTTTTGCATTGGAAGAAAAAATGACTATTTCAACGGGTGTTGTATAGTCTATCGAATATTTCAGAATAGGTGAAAAATCCTCCGTTAGACCAAAAAAATCACCAATAACGCCAAATGGAATTTGCAAACCCGTGTTTGGTGTCTGTGGCAATCCTTGCGGGCGGGCTTGTGATTGCATGATGGCAAATTCACGTTGCACTTGTTCTCGTCCCGATGGCAAATAATATTCGGAGGGAATATCAAGATTTTCGGTAACAATATCCCATGTGGGCTTTAATCGTCTTTCTAACATTGCTCTCCATTGCGCTGCAAATAGTTTTGCATGGAGTTGCGCAAGTGTTGCCGGAGGAATACCCAAAGATTTTAATCGGAAATAATTGCTGTCTTGCCCCGGCGAAAATGCTGAATTTCGGGGTGTGCCCGTATAATCCTCGATTTTTTCCATCGTGGTTGCCGTTATCGTATCGGCGATAGCTTCTTTGGTTATGGACTCAATAGGTTTAACGGCAGATTTAAACAATACCGATTTAGTATTGGGACTATCCGTGCTGTCGGGATTGTGTGCCATAAGTGAATATGGTAAGACACAAAGAAAAAATATGGTAAGAAGCAATCGCATAAGTATTCGGAATCGAGAATGAATGAGTATGTGAACACATAATGTTTCTGATAGATTTGTGCTATTACATGCGTATGACGGCTGTCTTTAGCTTTATTTTTCGACGACAAACGGCTCACATTCGCATTGACGTTGTACAATTTCTTTTGCCCTTTCGGCTGATTCGCGATTGGGGTATTCGCCGATAATGACGGCATAGACTTTTTCATTGCCGACATTTTTTTGCATAAGTGCCGCTCTTAATCTTTTTTTTCTAAACTCTTCCACCATTTCTTCAGCGGTTTCCCTTGCCGCATAGCTACCGACTTGCAGACTGTATTTTACGGGCTTAGCCGATTCTTCAACTTTTTTGCCCGTTTCTTCCTCAGGATAGGTATCGGGTTTTAAGGATTGCGGCTTTTGGTTATTGGCTGTTGATTGGGGTTTTGGTGCCGTGTTTGGGTTTTGCTGTGATTTCAGCGATGCTTGCGGCTTCGATTCCGTTAGCATTGATTGCTGTGCGCCAAGCCCAACCGTAGCGCGCACCGTTTCCATGGCAGCCAATAAAAATTCTGATTGCGGATAATTCGTTCTGTACCGATAGAGTTCTCTCCGTGCGCGGCTTGTGTCACGTTTGAGAGCATAGTACTGCACAATACGCCATTGGGAATCATCAGCCCATTCGCTTGTTCCATACTCATTTACAATGCGTGTATAGATAGGCACGGCTTTATCGGCATCATCCAGTACGACGGCATGTAAAAACTGCACTCCCGGATCATTCGGATACTCCGCAAGTAGATCCGGCACATCTCTTTTCACATCTTGAAGTTTACCAAGGGCAACATCTTGCAGCCGTGTTCTTACCGTTGCCGCTTGTCCCAAAGCATCTATTGCACCAATGATACCCATTATCAAACAGAGGGCAAAAATTGTCATTCTCTACTTCCTTTTTCATTTATTGACAGCCAAAATAATCAAACTTTAGGTAATTTTGCTCGGGATGAGGCAGTTACACTGCCATAAATCTTGTTTAACATCACTTTGTAAAGAAAAATGTCACAGTCTCTCACCATACTTGCAGCAGCCGGCGGCACCGGTGGAGATCTTTTTCCCGCGGTGGCAGTTGTCGAAGAATTACAAGCACTTGTGCCTTCATTGCATGTGCTCTGGGTGGGTAATCCCCATCGTATTGAAGCGAAAATTATTCCTCAACTCGGTTATGATTTTTACCCGCTGAGCGTGACGGGCTATAAAGGTCTGCGTTCCTTAGATTCGTATATGTTACCCTTTCGTATTATGGGGTCTTTGTTGCGATGCCGTCGTTTGATGCGTGAGCATACGGTTGCCGGTGTGCTGTGTGGAGGAACGTATATCAGCTATCCTGCGGGTATGGCAGCCCATCAATTGAAGATTCCGATGATGCTGCTTGAACCGAATGTTGTGCCGGGGAAAACTAATCGTTTATTGGCACAAAAAGCAGATGCGATTATTCTTGCTTTTGAGGAAACACGTCGCCATTTTAGCGAAGACTATCACAAAAGAATGTATCCTTTCGGTAACCCTGTCAGGCATACGATGAATATATCTTTACCACAGCAATCAGCAGCTCGCCGTGCTTTGGGCTTAGATGAATCAATACCAACTGTTTTTGTTTTTGGCGGTTCGCTCGGTGCGCGCTCACTCAATCAAGCTATGGTGCGTTTTATGGAAGAAACTTTGCCGGGTAAAGTGCAAGTTATCTGGCAAACAGGGCGAAATTTTACGCCACCTTCTAATGTACCTCCCTATGTTCATATCTATGAATTTATTGAGGATATGGCAACTATGTATGCCGCAGCAGATCTGGTGGTTTCTCGTGCCGGCGGGGGGACTGTATCCGAGTTGATGAATGTAGGTAAACCATCTGTTTTAGTACCATTACCAACGGCGGCGAATAATGAGCAATGGCACAATGCACGTGTGTTGGAAGAACATGGTGCGGCTTTGATGGTAGAAGATAGCTATATTCGTGAAAAATTTACGGAAATACTGTTCTCTTTGCTGCATGATACCGAACGTCTTGGCGCAATGTCGCGGGCAGCGCATGCTATGGCAAAACCCTATGCTTCTCAAAAAGCAGCACAACAATTTCTCTCATTAGTCCGATAATGTTACTATGAACACACAACAGAACAATGGCAAAATTTTTATGCAGCGATTGAATTATTATTGGCAATCCATAGCAATTTATGCAGTGGCTCTTGTTCTTTATGCTATTCTTAAAGGTACTGTGCAGGAAGGAGAATTATCCATGTCGGTTGATGATCCGCTTGTGATGTTACTCTTTGCTTTTGTTATAATGTCAGGATTAGGGTTGCTTTTTGCTTTGTATATGCGTCGCTCGATTATTATTACTGCCGACAGCATAACATTTCGGAGCCGTCACCGAGAAAAAACAATACAGCTAAACCAGATTAAAAGAATTCGTTTGGCGCGTGAACGGCGTGATGAAAATGGGGTGTATAAAATTGTCAGTATTTCAACCGATGTGCGTCGCCGTCCTTTTCGAGTGCGACCTGCTGGTTTCGATAATGAAAAAGAGATGATTGCAGAGTTCATACGTATCAAAAAATCTTTGACTGCTTGATTGCCCATAATATGAAATTGATGAAAAGAGCATTGATATTGACAGGGTTTTTATGTTGTGTCTTCATCATACCATGTTACTCGCAGCAGAAGAATATTCTGCTTATGGATTCATTAGCACAGAAAGCCGTAGCAAGCATTGTGCCCGATGTTCAGCAGTGGAAGCCCGATTCATTGGCATTGCAAATAACTCCTCATGAAGCATCGTATCTTATTACTGATAAAATGTTTACTTCTCTTGCCCATGCTGTTGTTTTCAATGAAAAAGCGCGGATAATTTGTTCCTTGTCGCTTTTGGATTATGGCATTACATACACTGCGATGCAATCAAGTTCTGATTCATTAATTCGAGAAGCACGTCTGATGGGCAGTGGAACTGTACGCAACAGAGAATCAGACATAAGAGCATTGCAACCCTTTACTTTTATCATGCGTGACACCATAGCGCGTTCTTCCGTAGGAATGATTGAAAACAGCGCACTTCCTTTTACGCAAGCACCTGTGCCTGCCATGCCTCCATCATTCTGGCATGAAATAGCTGAGCCGATAATCTTTGTTTCCGGTGCTGCCTTAACGGTGTTTTTGCTCTTCTCATTACGGTCAAATTGATAGATTTCTTTGCCAAATGTGATGGTACGTCATCAGTTCGTGTTATATTTGTCATCTTTGTATAATCACGCATTTCCTTATTATGTCAGACGTTATTGAAGGAGAAAAACGGTATAACTTCAGTTTTAGCCGCGCCGGTGTCATTGTTTTGATGGTCGGCTATGGGCTTTTATGCTTCCTTTTTTGCGGGGTTGGTATCTATATCGGCTACGATTATGCCAAGCAGCAAATAGGTGAAATAGCATCAGAGCGTGCAAAAATTGAAGAGCGTCCATCATCGGTTGTCGGAGAAACAGAACCTTCTGTCCCGGCACGTACATTTATCTCTTTAGAATCACAATCTACTGAGGAACAACAATCGGCAACAACAGCTCAAGCATCGCAACAGCAGCAAACAGCAGCTATTGCCCAACCATCACAGCAACAGCAAATGACTGCACAAACAATGCAGCAATCTTTGCCGGACTCCATGAAAAAAGTTGTCAATTTTCGTATGAATTCTACTTCGGTTGCCAAAGATTCTACAACCGCCTTGCCTGCATCAAAATTACGAGATACATGGGAAATTCAGGTGGCGGCTGTTTCTAAACTTGATGGTGCCGAAAAATTAGTACAGGATTGGAAGAAAAAAGGGGTGACAATGTTTATTGTGACCATAACCGGAAAATCAGGCAAAAAATGGTATATCGTTCGTACCGGACGTTATGATTCCAAAGAAAAAGCTGATGCGGCGGCGGCGACCTTTTCCAAAAAATTAGGATTGGAAACTATTGCCCGACCTTATGGTGTTTTCTAATCTCATTTACACATTCGATAATGTTTATCTGATAGTATGATTTATTTTTTTTCGGATGTACATCTTGGCTTAGGCACCCGTGAAGAATATCGTCACAGAGAAGATATTTTACTTGATTTTCTTGCCATGATACGTCATGATTGCGAGCGTCTGTATATTGTCGGTGATTTATTCGACTATTGGTTTGAATATAAAACTGTGGTGCCGAAGTATTTTTTTCGTACTATCACCGCTCTCTATAATTTACGTCGCGACGGCATAGCCATCGAATATCTTATGGGAAATCATGATTTTGGGCATCATACTTTTTTTCGTGATGAACTTGATATTCCCATCCATACCGATGACATTACAACAACACTTCACGGTAAATCTTTTTATATTGCTCATGGCGACGGCAAAGCATATAATGACACGGGATATTTGATATTGCGTGCCATTTTACGTAATCGTTTTGCACAAACACTCTATGGTGTACTCCATCCCGATATTGGCATTGGGCTGGCTTCCAACACTTCCAAAAGCAGCCGTTCTTATACCGACCGTAAGGAATATGGCACTCGTGACGGGCTTTTGGATTTTGCCGAAAAGAAAATTACCGAAGGGTTTGACTATGTAGTCATGGGGCACAGACATTTGGCGCAAATGCGGCAATGTGGTACGGGATATTACGTCAATTTAGGGCATTGGCTCAGTATGCCTGCAACCTATGGGCTATTTGATGGTAATGCAATGCACTTACAACAATTTCCTGCAAATGCAGTAAAAACAAACACATTTTATTGAGAGATACTATTTTATGGAACTCGGAACTATTGATACAATCTGGCAATTTATTAAACTCATCGTCATTATCGTTGGTGTCCATGAATTTGGGCATTTTATTGCTGCGCGCATGACAGGAATGCGTGCCGATGTTTTTGCTATAGGGATGGGCAGACGACTGTTCGGATGGAATAAAATTACCGGATTCACTTGGGGAAATTTACCCGAAGATTGGGACGGCGGCGGACATACCGATTATCGGCTTTGTCTTCTACCGATTGGCGGATATGTGAAAATTCGCGGTATGATTGATGAAAGTATGGACACCGATCAGATGACCTCGAAACCCGAACCATGGGAATTTCGCTCAAAAAATGCTGCCCAAAAAGCATTGGTTCTCTCGGCAGGTGTTATCATGAATTTTATCCTTGCTATTGCAATTTATACAGGTCATGCTTTTTTCGTCGGTAAAGATTTTACTGCAACAACAACGGTTGCCCATGTTGCTCATGGCACTGTCGCAAAGCAAGCCGGATTTATGAAAGGTGACAGAATTCGCAGCGTCAATGGTGTGAAAGTTGAAAATTGGGATGATTTTTTTCGTACTGTGACTCTTACTGATTTGGGCAGCGATAAACAAGTAGAAGTTTCACGCGATGGTTTAATAGGCGGAACAGCAGTCATCACATTGCGTGGTAATGATTTACTCGCTATTGTCAGCGGTAAACAACCATTTGGATTATATAAAGAAAACAGCTCTGTTATTATTGGTGCCATAGAAAGCTATAGTCCGGCGGATAAAGCCGGCATCAAAGGTGGCGATACTATCCTGTCAATTAAAAATATCCCAATTGTTGCAGCAGAGCAAATGCAAAGAATGGTGAAAGCTCATAAAGAGCAAAAAATTGCCATTTCATATAAACATCAAAACAGTGTTATTGATACGATGATTACGCCTACCAGCGAAGGACGTATCGGTGTACAAATCGGTGAAGTTTATACAGGAGCTACGGTACATCGCTCTTATGGCATCGGCGAAGCATTGATGGTAGGAGTGAATGAAACATGGGGAGCTGTTAAAACAATGGGTGATTTTGTCGGCAATATTGCTTCAGGTGCAATGAGTGCATCGGAAAGTGTCGGCGGTCCGATAGAAATAGCTACTATGGCAAAACGTGCTTCCGATGATGGATGGGCTTCATTTTTGTTGTTTACGGCACTTATCAGTGTCAATTTAGGCATTATTAACCTTTTACCTATTCCCGCATTGGATGGGGGACATTTGGTTGTTGTCTGCATTGAGGCAATACTTCGCCGTGAATTAAGTATTAAAGCCAAAACAATTATTCAGCAAATAGGAATGTTCCTTTTATTTGGATTAATGGGTTTTGTGCTTATTAAGGGCATTATCAGAATTTTCTTATAATATTGATTCATCATTGCATATTATTACATGACACGAATAATCACATCACCGAGAGGCAGCCGGTTAACATGTAAAAACTGGCAAATAGAAGCAGCGTATCGTATGATACAAAATAACCTTGATGCTGAAAATGCCGAAAAGCCCGAAGATCTTATCGTCTATGGCGGATTGGGTAAAGCAGCGCGTAACTGGGAATGTTATGATGCTATTTTGGAATCGCTCCGCACCCTTGAACCCGATGAGACATTATTAGTGCAATCAGGTAAGCCCGTTGGTGTGGTCAAAACACATACAGATGCTCCGCGTGTCATTATTGCCAATTCTAATTTAGTTGGTAAATGGGCAACATGGGATGAATTTCATCGCCTCGATGCTTTAGGATTAATGATGTATGGGCAGATGACAGCTGGTTCTTGGATTTATATAGGCACGCAAGGAATTTTACAAGGTACGTATGAGACTTTTGCCGAATGTGCCCGCCAGCATTTTGGCGGAACATTAGCCGGTCGTTTAGTGGTGACAGCAGGACTCGGCGGTATGGGTGGCGCACAACCTCTTGCCGCGACATTCTGTGGTGCCATTGCGCTCTGTGTGGAAATTGATGAAGCACGTATTGATAAACGTATTCATGATCGTTACTGTGATGTGAAAGCATATACGCTTGATGAAGCGATGGCAATTGTTGAAAAGCATCGTCAAACACAAACGCCTGTTTCTATAGGGTTGCTTGGAAATATTGCTGATATTTTACCGGAAATGCTCTCGCGCAATATTATTCCCGATGTCTTAACCGACCAAACATCGGCTCATGATCCTCTGTGGGGCTATTATCCGGCAGGGATAAGTAAAGAAGCAGCAGACACTTTGCGAGAAAATAATCGCGAAGAATATATGGCACGTGTTTTTGACTCAATGTGCATTCATGTGCGTGCAATGATTGATATGCAAGCTAAGGGTGCCATAACCTTCGATTATGGTAATAATTTGCGTGGTATGGCTAAAGAACATGGCGTGACAAATGCTTTTGATTATCCGGGTTTTGTACCCGCCTATATACGTCCGCTCTTTTGCGATGGAAAAGGTCCTTTCCGTTGGGTAGCACTTTCGGGCGATCCCGAGGACATAGCCGTCACGGATAAAGCCATTTTAGAACTTTTCCCCGAAGATGAAGCTCTTCATCGTTGGATAGATAAAGCATCCAATTCTTTGAGGTATCAGGGATTACCTGCGCGTATTTGCTGGCTCGGATATGGTGACCGCGCCAAAGCCGGTGCATTATTTAATCAATTGGTGCGCGAAGGTAAAGTTTCTGCGCCGATTGTTATTGGGCGCGATCACCTTGATTGCGGGTCAGTAGCATCCCCAAATCGAGAAACCGAAGCAATGAAAGATACATCAGATGCCGTAGCGGATTGGGTATATCTCAATTTTGCTCTCAATGCCGTTGGTGGTGCCACATGGGTGTCACTGCATCATGGCGGTGGCGTTGGTATGGGCTATTCGCTTCATGCGGGTATGGTGGTGGTTGCCGATGGTACTGCCGAAGCGGATGCACGTTTGCAGCGAGTGCTGACCTATGACCCGTTTATGGGTATTATTCGTCATGCCGACGCGGGCTATGAAAGAGCACAAGATAATGCACGTCGGGAAAATATTCATATCCCGATGATGAAATAATCATCAAAGCAATTCATCAAAAAAACAGAAAAATATCAAAGGCGGAGAATAAGTTCTTCGCTTTTTGTATTGAGACTATTGGTACTATAGTTATATAGTACACTCACACAAAAGCCGTGTTAATAGTAAGAACAGGTTTCCATCATTGAAAATTGTTTAATTAATTTTGTCCATTGTCAAAATCACTGTCATCCTAGTGTGATGTTGAAAAATAACTAAAAGCGAGAGAAACATATTTTTCAGTGAGTGGTTAGTGCAATTAATCACTCTATTCATATATGTACAATGAAAATTTGCATGCAGTGGCTGATGAATGAAAAATGTGTATTTATGAGAAAAGAGAAAAGTATGAACAATCACCAATATTACATAATTTTTTGTGCCCTATTTTTTATGGCAATGCAGTATAATGTCAGGTCACAAGAAATAATAGCACCCAAAGAGGTATATTCATCGGAAAAACTTATCATTATGCAGATAAGTACGCATAGTTATCAACATATTTCATGGAAACAGACAGATGATTTGGGGAATGTGCCAGGTAATGGTCTCATAGTACATAATGGTAAAGAGGTTATCGTGTTCGATACACCAACGAATGATACGAGTGCGGCAGAACTTATCGCATGGGTGAAGGGAACATTGCGCAGCACCATACGCGCCGTCATACCCACACATTTCCATGATGATTGTTTGGGCGGGCTTAGTGCATTTCATCAGCATTCCATTCCTTCCTATGCACATCAGAAAACCATAGAATTAGCAAAACAACATACTATGGTTATACCTCAGATTGGATTTACGGATTCGCTTATTCTCAATGTGGGTAAGGAAAAAATTATTGCCGCATTTTTTGGCGGCGGTCATACGCATGATAATATAGTCTGTTATTTTCCGAGTGAAAAAATATTATTCGGCGGTTGTTTAATTAAAGCCATTGATGCAAGTAAGGGCTATATAGGTGATGCTGATCTTGCAGCATGGTCACAAACTGTCGAAAAAGTAAAACATGCCTTTCCTCATGCGAACATAGTTATTCCCGGTCACGGGGACTATGGCGATACATCCTTACTTGATTATACGATTGCATTATTCAAAAATCCTCAATAGTCTTTTGCCTATGAGAAGTTTATAGTAAAAATGATAAAAGGTTACCGATGAGAAAAAATATTTCTTTTTTCAATTTCTTCTGTGATTTCCGCAAGTAATTTTTCTATTCTTTTTGCAGTGTCGTTATATATTTTTTGAATATCTGTTTTCGCATGTGCAGGGTCTGTAATGTGATAATGAATATGATGCGCAGCTTGGGGAATAAACGGTAAATGTTTTTGGGCATAATCACATAATGTTATGACGGTGTCAAATCTTTGATGAGCAAAGACTTCCAATGACTTTGAATACAAGAATGACGTGTCTGCATTGTAATGTTGTTGTACAGTAATAATTGTTTCTTTTCGTATTGGTTCGGGAGCAATGCCGGCGCTGAAGGGTAACCATTGCATAGGGTATAAAGCACGACATAGGGCTTCCGCTATTTGGCTTCTACATGAATTCCCTATGCAAATAAATAATATTGTTTTCATTGTTGTGAATGTAAATACGATAATGCTTCGTCGGCTAAATAAAAAGACCCTGCAACAATAACGGGTTCGCGCTTGTCGAGAGCTTTTTGCACAGCGTCTGCGACGGATGAGCAATTATGAATATCGGTAAAACCCACAGATTGCGCGGCCTCACTTAATAAAGAAAGCGGCAAAGCTCTTTCTACTTTAGGAAGGCATAAAAAGACACTTTTACAAATTGGGCGAATATTATTGAGCATTTCTATAGCTTTTTTATCCGACATTGCGGCAAAAACCAGATGCCATATAGGTTCTTTACCGAAGCACTGTTCTAAAGTACGTCGCAAAGCCGTCATGCCGGAAGAATTATGTCCCACATCAAGCACAAATCGCGGATTGTCATGCAATAATTGTACGCGTCCGGTTAATCCCGTGAGAGCGTGGATATTGATAAGTCCCTCGCGCACTGCTTTTTCCGAGACGGGTAATTCTTTGATGATAAGCCGCAGGGTATAAAGCGCTGTCAGTATGTTACGGCATTGATGTTCTCCAATGAGAGCACAACGCAAATCCTTGAGTTCGCCCATCGGTGCCGTGACATGAACGGACATGGTCATATCGGGGCGATACTCGGTACTTTTGGCTGTCCAATCATCGTCGGGGAAATAGGCGACAGTGTCGGCTGCAGCAGCTTTTCTTTCAAAAACAGGGCGCAAGTTCAAACGTGGTTCGCCGATAACAGCGGGCACTTTGTATTTGATGATACCGGCTTTTTCTTCGGCTATTGATGTTAAATTTGTTCCTAAAAAATCGGTATGATCATAATCAATAGAAGTAATTACGGAAACAAGCGGATGAAGCACATTCGTGGCATCTAAGCGTCCGCCCATGCCGGTTTCTATGATGGCAATATCTACTTTTTTTTGTGCAAAGTACTGAAATGCCATAGCAGTAGTAATTTCAAAAAATGTAGTTTTGGTTTTTTCCGCACTCGCAATCATCGGTGATGCCAAAGCGATTATCTCTTCATCGGTGATAGGTATGCCATTGATACGAATACGCTCGCGAAAGTGCCGCACATGCGGCGAAGTGTATAAACCGACACGATAACCGGCTGCGCTGAGTATGGCTGCAAGCACGGAACAAACGCTGCCTTTGCCATTTGTGCCGGCAACATGGATGCTAGGAAATTTTGTATGAGGTCTGCCCGATTGCTGCATAAGTTCTTCTATGCGCTCTAAACCGGGTTTGATGCCGTGCCGATGTAATGCGAACATCCGTGTCAGTACTGTATCAATGGTTTGTGGTGTTTCTTGTTGCATTGTAAACCGCTTTCTTTGAATAATTTTGCAATTATTGCACATTGTAACTTGGTAAATATAGGAAGAAATTTATGGAAAAACATGAAATAAGGGCATTAGCCAAAGCAATTGTCCATGAAATGAATATCGAACACTCGGCTGAGTTAGCTCCAAAATGGGAAGGCGCAAGCGTCTTTGTGGTCCCCAAAGATGCCTCACTCAAAGATCATGAAATCCCCTTAGATAAACTGATGCACAAAATAGTAATGATGCGCGATAATTTGAGGGTGCTCGAACAGCAAATCAATGCGCATGACGCTTTGTCCGAAGGAGAAAAATTAAAATTACAGGGCTATATTACTAAATGCTATGGTTCGATGACTTCATTTAATTTTCTTTTTTATCAAGATGACGATAAATTTTAATCCGTACAAAAACATAGTAGGATCATTGTGATTTTTGAACAACTTCTGTTTGAGTATATTTCTTGATTTGTAAGAATTTGAGACATAGAAACTTCAAAATCATCCCTGTGATAAAGCAAAGAATTTCTCCGGCGACAGACTCTATCGCATGACAACAATAATCGCAGTACGGTGATTTTTTTCGTAAGACATTGTAATTACGGGAGAGTATAGCTTTTCCTCTTTTGTTGCATATTGTTCTTGTGGCTCTGTGCTTTATGATAGGGAGAGAGAAGCAAAAAAAAACCCGGACTGTGGTGCTATCCGGGTCGTTTGTGTGTGAATGTGGTGAAATGTGGTGATTGTGTTTACACAATTGCGCTTAGTTGCGTCGCCAGATAATGACTGTGTCGCCATCAATGATGGTGTCGCCTACATTGTCGCGATCATCATCCCAATCCCAGTTTGTGTCGCAGTCGCCATTCCAAGTGGTATCTCGACCACCGCCGTGTCCGCCTCCATCACCGGGATCCCAAGGATCAATCGGAAGGTCTTGGCAACTGATAAGTAATAGAACTGCAAAAGCTGCGCTTGCTGTTGCAAGCCGAGAAAGTAGTGTTTTCATTGGTGAACTACCTTATAAGTAAGTGAATAAAAACGTGGCGAAAGCGCCATGACAATATCAATAACACCGCCATTGCCGTAATGTCGCAGCAAATGAGAACAGATATGCGGACAAAACTAAAAATGCAGAATCAATTATTTCAAAAATAGAGAGTTAGTGTCTTCAATTATTATTCAAACTGTTTTGAGAAAGTGCCATATCGCCGGCTAAGACAAACGGAAAACGTCATAAAAAAAGTAATTCACCGCTTGGACATTCTTACCATTTGGAAGAAAACGTGTATTTTGCTGTCCATAATTAACGGACATCAATATTATCATAGGAAAACTGTAGAGTATGGACACACAAACAATTAGCGGTTCGCCCTCATTCGACCGGGATAAACCGCCTGCCTTTACTTTGGGTATTGAAGAAGAATACATGATTCTTGACCCCCAAACTTTTGATTTACGCTCACATATCAACATTGAACTTATCTCCAAAGGTCGTATGCTTCTTCATGAACATGTGAAGCCGGAAATGCACGGTTCTATGTTGGAAATCGGGACAGGAGTATGTAAGAATGCACGCGAAGCCCGCTTTGAGCTGA
>JAYRWZ010000390.1:0-5566 GCA_041917875.1 Chloroflexota bacterium
CCCCCTGTCATTGTAAGAACTCCCAGCATAACACTTGCCGGTATAGAAATATACCCCAAGATGATGATAGCTGATAAACCGTCTGCAAGTTTTTTCACTGTGGCATTATACTTTGGATGGTTAAAACCAAGGGTCTGAACCACACTTGCAATTGCATGATTTAAATGCAGACCAAAACCAACCATAAAAATTATATATGCCAAGCAAATAAAGACATTTTGATAGCTTGCTATCACCATTGTATATACATCATGCACCTCACGACCATCGCTGAGCGAATAAGTGAGATGCGAATATTCGGTATGGATGACTCCCCATGTAAAATGGGCAAGATGATAGACCATAAACGTAAACAACAATATGCCCGTAAATGCCATCATACGACTTTGAGGTGAGGATACAATTGGTTTTTTCGATTTATACTGTACAGGGCGAGCTTCTTTATTTCTACTGAGCAGCAAAATCCCGGAAAAGGAATGTAAAAGAAAGCTGATGATAAAGACAATTCTACCCAACCAAAGTAGTGGACCCAAGTCTTTAAGCCCCTGACCATAAGCATTGTATGCCTCTTGTCCGGCAAACAATAAAAAATGTCCTGACAAATGAGCTATCGAAAACCCTATCCAGATTAAGCCGGACAGAGCCATAACCACTTTTGTCAGAATCGTAGAACGGAAAATTCCGATCATAGTCCCTCGCAAATTAATTGATAAATTATAGTATTAACTGTGTAACTCCGTAGCCATAATGGACGGCAAGGCCCCTTCGTACATTTCTCGAGCTTCATCAGCTCTTAGTGTAATGTCATTATTTATTGTCAATACGGCATCAGTCGTGACTTTTCCAAGTATTGTAATCGCCACTCCGCTCTGTGTGCATAGAGCAGCCAAATTCTCATATTGATTCGGCAGAACAGTCACAACTATTCTGCTTTGTGCTTCTCCAAACAAATTGCCGACGGTTAACGCAAACGGAAGTTCTATAGTTGCCCCCAAATTAGAAGTGATCATTTTTTCCGCTAAACAGATTCCTAAACCGCCTTCAGAACAATCATGTGCACTTTTTATCACACCGGATTGAATTGCTTGTAGTGTTACTTTTTGTAAGGCAACTTCTTTATCTATAATAAAATGAGGTGCATCACCGGCTATTTTCCCGTACATCTGTTTAAGATATTCTGAGCCACCTAAATCATCCGATTGTGTTCCCAACAACACTACGATGTCTTCAGCGTGCACAAAACTACTGCCAACGGCTTTTGTCATATCTTCTATCAAACCAAGCATACCAATTGTCGGTGTAGGAAATACGGCATGTTTTTTTGATTCATTGTGGAAACTCACATTGCCACCGGTCACCGGCGTATCAAGTGCCCTACACATATCCCCCATACCTCGAATTGCTTCACGAAACTGCCAATATACTTCAGGATCATAAGGATTTCCAAAGTTTAAACAATTGGTGATTGCTACCGGTAGTGCACCTGTGCAAACTACATTTCTTGCAGCTTCTGCCACCGCAATCATACCGCCTTGATACGGATTCAGATACACATAGCGACTGTTGCAATCAGTACAAACCGCAAATCCTTTTCCCGGCAATTCCTTTATGCGCATAACAGCCGCATCACCTTTAATAGAGACTGTATTGGTCCGAACTTGAGAATCATATTGTTCATAAATCCAACGCTTACTTGCAATGGTTGTAGAAGTGAGCAATGTCTTGAAAGCATCACGAATATGATCAATTGAAGTGCTTTTTTCAGTGTCAATAAACGATAAATCTCTCGCCTTTTCCACATAGTCGGCAACTTTCCATTCACGATCATATTGTGGAGCCAAACCGCCCAGCACAAGATGCTCCGCTTGTAACTCTGTGACTTGTTTGCCATTACGAGAAAATCTAAGGATGCCGTCACCGGTAACTTCGCCTATTGTTGCGATTGGCACATCCCATTTTTCGCATATAGATTGAGCAATATGCTCTTTACCTTTTTCAACAATAACCAACATTCGCTCCTGTGATTCAGACAGCATGATTTCATAAGCTGACATTGTACTCTCACGCAGGGGCACTAAGTCAAGATTTACATTCATCCCGGATTTACCTTTGGCACTCATTTCTGAAGTAGAACAACAAATTCCGGCAGCTCCCATATCCTGCATACCAACTACACAACCTGACGCAATAAGCTCTAATGATGCTTCGAGTAGCATTTTTTCGGCGAATGGGTCTCCCACTTGTACAGTTGGGCGCATATCTTCAGTTTTTTCATCAAATTCACGAGATGCAAGTAATGAAGCACCATGAATACCATCACGACCCGTTGAGCTGCCTAATATCATAACCGGATTACCAACACCTTGAGAAATAGCTGATGCAGTCTTGCCGACTTCGACGATACCGACAGCCATGGCATTCACCAATGGATTATCGGTGTAACATTCATCAAAATACACTTCTCCGCCTACTGTTGGTACACCAAAACAATTGCCATAATGCCCAATGCCATGTACAACACCTTTAAGCAAAAATTTTGTTCTATCACTATCTAAATTACCGAATCTCAATGAATTAAGAGCAGCAACGGGTCTAGCTCCCATTGTAAATATATCACGCAGGATACCACCGACGCCGGTAGCTGCACCTTGAAATGGCTCCACAGCGGAAGGATGATTGTGACTCTCTATTTTGAACGCAATTCCATACCCTTCGCCCACGTCGATAAGTCCGGCATTTTCTTCTCCGGCTTCTACCAACATACGACCTCCGGAGCGCGGTAAAGTCTTTAACTGCTTTATGGAATTCTTATAAGAGCAATGTTCACTCCACATTACAGAAAAAATACCCAGCTCTGTGTATGTTGGTTTTCGCCCCATTAAACTCTGTATTGAGGCAAATTCTTGTTCGGTTAATCCAAGCTCTTTGGCTGTTTCTTCGGTAACATCTATTTCCGAAAACAGATGCTCTGGTAAAGTATATTCGTGACTCATGAATAGATGATATTTAGTGTTAGTTCGGCAAAAATACGGCATAATGACGTGTTGGTCGGTCATTTTTATGTTTTGAGGACTAAATATCGGACTATGGTAAAAATCCACAGAACACTCTTTTTGAAAAGCATACAGTGATTCTTCACTCAAAAACAAAAAGTTGATATAAGCTCTATCCTCCGAGTTTTGCAGACAATAGAGTCTTAGAGTCTCAATAATCATCTTATCAAAAATCAGGGTTGATGTTCATAAAAAAAGCCATCAATTGATGGCTTTTTTTATGTAGAAATTGTGCATCATTTCTAAAAATGGAACTTCGATGCAAATGTCGTTTTTTTCGTCTTTACTTTTACAAAATATACACCGGAAGTAAGTGTAGGTAATGAAACGGATAATGAAGTTTCCAATCGGTTGATTTCTGCCAATGAATATGCTTTTAACAAAGTACCTTGAACCGAGATAATAGATACAGATAACACAGAATTTACATCATCTGAAAAATTGACCAACAATTTATCACCTACAATACTCGTGCTCATTGACTGATGAGTGTGTGTGGGTTGACTTTCTAACGAAGACGTTACTCCTGATGACCAGACACGTACTTGAGAAAGTTCACACTGCGTCACTTTCACATTATTGGGCGGCATTGCCTTGCAGCCATCAGAGTGCATCACGGCACAAGCTATCAAATCTTTTTGTTCTTCTAATTGTTGATCGGTTTCTAACATAATCCCACCATTTGCAGTTGCTGTTGAGTGACATCCCAAACAATTAACATTCACGAATGGACGTATTGCTTTTGCAGATGTAAGAAGTGTACTGTCACAGCCGGCATTTGAACAATCATTATTCAATGCGCCTTGAGTTATCCATGTACGAATACGTGTTTTGAGTGAATCCGGTAAACGCCAATCGGGTGGCATTTCATTTTGATTGATAACGCGATACAATTTACTCTGTGTAGCATTCCCTGCTTTAACTCCTTTCATAACACCACTATAGCTCAGTAATGTATAGCCATCTTTGTGTGTAATAGCATCATGACATTTCGCCATAGCGCAATTAGAATGAAAAATCGGCAAAATATCTCTTTGAAAACAAAGAGTGTCTTCGACAACAGATTGACCATCGGGATCAGGCATAAGCGCTGACTCCATACCCAAAACCAAGAAAAAGAATATCCCAACGAGTAGAATTTTTTTCATAACCACTTTCCAATATGAATGTTCATGACAATAATGAATTTGCACGATAATTGTTACAGCATGGCTTTACTGTATGTATATATCTGTACATTTGTAACTTACTGTAAAAAATTATAGCAAACACTGACAAAAATCATTCACATCATGGAAATCAAACAAAAATCACTTGCCTATATAACTTTCAAGGAAGAACTGTTGGTATTCAGACAACCGGATTTTCCCGAAGCAGGCATCCAAGTACCCAAAGGGACAATTGAGGATGGTGATACACCATTAGAAACGATCATTCGCGAGATTGAAGAGGAGACTGGTATTCACTACACAGATAGCCCTAAATACTTGGGAGAAACAGAAACGATTGTCCATAGCGGTAATGACACATACATTGAACATCGACATTTTTTCCATTGTCCACTCAAAATAAAACCTAAAGAACGATGGAATCACTATGAATATCACGCAAAGGGAAAAGAAACTCCCATTTTATTTTCGTTCTTTTGGGTAACATGTGTAGAAGCTGATAAGATACTTATTGCAAAACAAGGTGAACTTTTACATACAATCAAATACTAAGTATGTGACACTCTCTTATGTATATATTCCTCTAAACTCGATTCTCCAATCATTGGAGCAATAATATCGTGTTGCGTTACTTCAAGAAAAAAAGCGAACTTATCATAAGTGTTTCTATCAAAAATTTTAATAAATGGAAGTAACAGACCCACTAAAAACACAGGGACATGCCGACACTTTTTTGAAGGATTAACTGATTGCTGAATAAGCTCATTAATCTGTTTTCTTGTATAGATTCTTGTTCCGCCTGCCTCAACAACAGAATAAGGGGATTCAATTGCATTAATAATAACTTTTGCAACATCACCTTCATAAATAGGGTTGGTTTTACATTGTCCGTCACCTAACGTTACAAGATTTCCCTTGTTTGCTAAATCCATAATATCTAAAAAAGCAGAATAAATAGCAGGAACTTTAATAATGGAATAGTCAATACCGGAATTCTTGACCAGTTCAGAAAAATCATGATGTGCTTTAAAATACATTAAATGTTGATATTTTTCTGCATGGATTGCAGACAGGTAAACGAACTTCTTTACTTTACTTTTTTTCGCTTCATCCAAAATATATTTGTTTCCTAAAAAATCTATGTCATAAAAAGAAGATTTACTTTTATCATTGATTGATACGCTTTTTCCCAGCGCTGATATGACAATGAACTTGTTTAAAGATTCTTTAAGAGAATAATAGCACACGCTAGATGCCAAAAAGCAAGATGGTTTACTGATTTTTTTTCATATCTGATGACAAGTGTTCTAAAACTATCAATCCAAGCAAATAAACGTTCATTGA
>JAYRWZ010000391.1:0-6056 GCA_041917875.1 Chloroflexota bacterium
CATAGCGTTTGACGGTATATTCAAAGCCATAATGCAGGGACTCCACAATTAAAGCATGACCTATTGAAACCTCGTCAATGTGACAATTTCTGCATAAATGACCGACATTCTCCAAAGATAAGTCATGTCCGGCATTGACTCCCAGTCCAATGGTGCGTGCATAGTTCGCGGCTTCTTTATACAAGTGTGTAACATGGTCTCTGTTTTTTGAGTGATACGCATGTGCAAATTCCTCAGTATAGAGTTCAATTCTATGCGCACCTACCTGATGCGATAGCCGGATATTAACAGAATTGGTGTCTGTGAAAAGACTTACACGAATACCTGATAAAGCCATGCGTTTCACAATAGGCTCTAAGATTTCAGCTTGTAATGGCATGTCCCATCCATGGTCTGAGGTAATTTGATTGGGATTGTCGGGAACCAGCGTACATTGATGCGGTTGTAACTCATGAATAATTTCTAAGAAATCTTCTGATGGATAGCCCTCAACATTCAGTTCTGCGGAAAAGGATTCGCAAAGGGGCTTCAAGTCATACAGATCAGAATAGCGAGCATGTCTTTGATCGGGTCGGGGATGGAGTGTGATACCTGCAGCACCGGCTTTGAGTGCTAGGTGTGCAAATGCGGTAACACTTGGGAAATCCCTGCCTCGTGAATTTCTTAACAGTGCAATTTTGTTTAAGTTAACGCTTAAAGATGTCATGGGTAATCATTAATTATTGGATTTAATTTCCTTCTGCACTCCAAAGGAGCTTTTTGCGCAACAACTCAAAATATGTAGTTTGTGTATGCTTAATAATTTTTATATCCTTTTCTGATTTTTTTACAGTAATTGACTCACCTACTTGAAATTCGCGTTCGATTTGCCCATCAGCCACAATTGTTGCATTGTGGGTGGCTGATTGCAAAGTAAATGTTATTTCCAAGGAATCGGTGATAACAAGCGGGCGCATCGTAAGTGAGTGCGGTGCGATTGGAGTAAGACATAACACATTGGTTGCAGGAGCAATAATCGGACCTCCGCATGACAGAGAATAAGCTGTCGAACCAGTAGGCGTGGTAATCATAACACCATCAGCACGATAATCAGCAATCAGATACTCACCAACTTCTGCTCTTACCGTAATCATTTTGGGCGACAATGATTTTTCAATAACAAACTCATTAAGAGCGTAGAGAGTTTCTCCTCTTATGGTTGTTTCCAAAATTGCACGATCCACAATGCGATACTTGCCCTGAACTAATGATGTCAAGGCGTCGTCCAGTTCATTGACCGAAAACTCTGCTAGGAACCCCAGTTTACCAACATTTACGCCCATGATTGGGATATCGCCATTGAGTAAAGTACGTGCGGCCGAAAGCATGGTGCCATCGCCTCCGAAAGTGACGACAAAATCAGCCCTTTTTTCAAACTCATACAAATCAATGACTTCACATAGTTCCTTGAGCTCATCCGAAAATTTTTCTGCAACGTTTTCTGTTACGTAAATGATTGCATCTAATTCTTGTAACTTACGAGCTGAGTATTCTGCCCACAATATGGCAGAGGGTTTGTCAGCGTTGGCATAAAGTGCTATTCTTGCTTTCATTGCATTGATTATAAGTAATAAAATGTTGTATCAGCATAGTAAAACAACATGAGGACAAACACTGCCAATCAATATTGTTGTTGCCATTTAGCATACAAATGTTATAGACAAAACATATCAAAGATAACCGAAAAACAGCTATTTGTGGCAGAAACGCATACAGTATACGTAAACTAATTGACTGATTCTTTGCCTTTGATACTGTAATACACAAAGGAAACTTGTATTTTTGCGCAAAATATTTTGTACAAAGTTATGGTCATCAACCAAATCATCAATTCAGAACGTGCTCCGGAACCGGTTGGCGCATACCCGCATGCAAGGCGCATAGGTGATTTCCTATTCTTGTCGGGTGTTGGTCCAAGGGAACGCGGACAAAAGAAAATCCCCGGTGTGACGCTTGATGAAGCAGGCAATATTATTGACTATGACATTCGTGTACAGACCGAATCGGTGTTCCGTAATATTCGCTATATCATAGAAGATGCCGGAGCAAATTGGTCAGATATTGTGGATGTGACAGTATTCTTAACCAATATGAAGAAGGATTTTCCGATAGTCAATTCATTGTATGCTGAATATTTTGCGGGTGTAAATGCATGCCGGACCACTATAGAGATAGGTGCATTGCCTACGCCGATAGCAGTCGAATTAAAAGTAATTGTTTATGTAGGGAATTCGTAAATGGGAATTACCGATATAATCGCCAATATTTTCGGAAGTATAATGACACCGTTCGAACCAAGAGAACGGGAGAAATACAGTTGGGAAATAGAAGAGGAAATGTCAATTCAATCATTATCACATACTTTATTAACAGAGGTACACTCAATGGAAAACAACACATTATCAGAAATTGAAGAAGTTACAATCGGTATTTCTTCCTTAGCAGAAATTCTTACCCAAAACAATGCGATTTTGCGCAATATGATGGGCAATCAATTTCGTATTATTAAACGATTGGAAGAAATGGCAGATGATGATTTAGCAAAATTTGCAAATGATAATTATGAAAATATTCGTGCATTAATGCAAGAGAATGTGAATGCGTTTAATCAGCTTGTCAATGGCAAAATAGCCGCTAAATTACAGCAAAAAGCGCAGCAAGCGTAATTTCTCACCCTATTTTAATCGGAAATTATAGAATATGCATATAGCAGAAAGAATTTCACGTTTGGGAACCGAGACCGCTTTTGAAGTATTGGTTCGTGCACGTGCTTTAGAGGCGCAAGGCAAAAATATTGTTCACTTAGAAATAGGTGAGCCTGATTTTGATACCCCTTCTAACATTATTGAGACAGCAAAAAGTGCATTAGATAACGGCTATACGCATTATGGACCGTCTGCGGGATTGCCGGAAGCACGTGAAGCCGTTGCCGAATATATCAATAAGACTCGTAACTATTCATTATATAATGCAAATGAAATTGTTATTACCCCGGGAGCAAAACCAATATTGTTCTATGGTCTAATGGCAACAATTGATCCGGGCGATGAAGTGATTTATCCGAATCCCGGATTTCCGATATATGAAAGTATGATCAATTTTTTAGGTGCCGTTGCTGTTCCTCTGCCTCTCCAAGAATCGAAAGAATTTAGGTTCGATATTGCTGATTTGGAAGCGAGAATTACACCTAAAACACGTATGTTGATTATTAATACGCCTCAAAATCCGACAGGTGGTATTTTAACAACTGAAGACTTACAAGCGATTGCTGAGTTGGCAGTCAAGCATGATTTTATTGTTTTGAGCGATGAAATATATTCGCAAATAACCTATGACGGGTTTATGAACGATACAATCACTCGTTTTGACGGCATGAAAGAAAGAACGATATTGCTTGATGGTTTTTCAAAAACATTTGCAATGACCGGTTGGCGTATGGGATATGGCGCTATGCCGGAGCATATTGCGAAAGTAGTCGCTAAGCTTCAAACTAATTGCACATCGTGTACAACTAGTTTTAATCAAATTGCAGGCATTGAAGCATTACATGATCGCACTTTGCCCAGAGTTAATGAATTTCTTGCTGAATTCAAACAACGTCGCGATACAATAGTTTCCCGCTTAAATGCAATTCCTGGTTTTCGTTGTCATCTTCCCAAAGGTGCGTTTTATGTGTTTCCAAACATAGAAGGTACGGGGATGACATCACAGCAAGCAGCTGATTTTTGTTTGTATGAAGCCGGTGTTGCTTGTTTAAGTGGTACAGCGTTTGGTGCTTATGGAGAAGGCTTTATCCGGTTTTCGTATGCCAATTCTGTTGAAAACATAGAAGAGGCAATGCGTAGAATACATGAGTCAATACTACAGAGACAATAAAGACAAAGCAAAAAATTGTGTGGCTGAAACGGCATTACGGTATTCGTGATGTCGTTTTTCTTTTCCAAGATTCACAAAAAGTACCGTTGATTCATAAATTATGTGCATATTGACATGAAATTGAGCAAACAAGAATATAGAACAACAAAAAGAGTGGATAAAATTAAGAGTGTTTTGTCAAAACGCCAGCCGGATTTGACTATCGTCTTGGAAAATGTCCATGATGCACATAATGTTTCGGCTGTATTTCGCTCATGCGACGCTGTTGGGGTTCATACAGTACAATTATTGTATTACGGCGATTGCGAATTTCCGGATTTAAGTAAACGGAGTTCGGCAAGTGCAAAGAAATGGGTTGAGCAAAGAAAATTCAGTTCCGTGGAAGAGTGCTTTACTGTATTACGTTCTGAAGGATTTAGCATCTATGTTACAGCACTGAGCAAAGAATCACAAAGCATATATGATATAGATTTTACACAAAAGGTTGCTATAGTATTTGGGAATGAACATAGCGGAGTTTCGCAACTAGCTATAGAGCACTCCGATGGTAATGTGCTTATCCCGCAAGTTGGCATGATTCAGAGTTTGAATATTTCTGTGGCATGTGCAGTGACATTATTCGAGGCATTTCGTCAGCGTTTGAAAAATGGCATATATGATGCTACACGATTTAGTGAAGATGAATATAGTAGTATCGTCAAAGAATGGAGTGAGCGGTAAACTTATGGCAAACACGCATTCATATATTTCAGTTTTGTTGGTTGATGATCATGAAATTGTACGCTCCGGTTTGAAACGTTTTCTTTCAACTGATAACTCTATACACGTAGTAGCGGAGGCATCCACAGGTTCTGAAGCGGTTGCTTTTGCCGAAATGTATAAACCCGATGTAGCTTTGATTGACGTGAATATGCCCATAATGGATGGTATAGCCACAACAAAAAGAATACGCATAGTTTCTCCCAAAACACGAATTATCATGTTGAGTGCCCACAATGACAGTTCATACTTCGATTCAGCAATTCGTGCCGGTGCGCAAGGTTATTTGACCAAAGAAATAGACATTAAAGGATTAGTTGAAGCTCTTCGGTTGGTAATGAAAGGCGAAAGAGTTTTTTCAAAAGGATTTAGCGAAAGTATAGTTACTTCAAGAGGTGAAGCACTTAAATCCTTGCCATCCGACATAAAATTAACGCAAAGAGAACAAGAAGTTCTCGAATTGGTTGTTAAGGGACTCACAAGTCTAGAAATCGCCGAAAAGTTGTCTATCAGTGCAAGAACCGTCGAAACACATCGCTTCAATTTATTGAATAAACTTGGTGTTAAAAATACAGCGGACTTGGTAAGGTTTGCACTCTCTAATTCATAAATAATCCTTCAAAATCAGCCCGATTTCATTATGTTATTTCATGTTACGTAGTTGTACGTATTGAGAAAGAGGGGTGATTGGCAGTAAATTTGCAGTACGGGAAAAAAATATGTCTTTACTTGCCAGACAAGGTGATTTATGGTACGGTTCATTACTGAATCGCGAATTAAAATAGCGCACAATGTTCTTTCTAACTCTTCAATAATGAAGGGTCTAAGTTCATTTTTAGCCGCAACTGTTCTTTCTGCACTCTTCACACAGAATGTTCTTGCTCAGCAACCGAGCGAAAATGTAGGTATCGGAACGAAGAATCCCGATCCTTCTGCTTTGTTGGATTTGAGCACGACTTTGCTTTCGACGCCCAAAGGTTTTTTGGTGCCGAGGATGACAAGAGCCGAACGAATCAATATCCAATTACCGGCAACAGGTTTGCTGGTTTGGCAATTAGAAGGCGATGACTTCGGATTCTGGTACTTTAATGGGAAGACATGGCAGCCCTTACAATCTTTGAACTTTAATATCCTCAATCCGGCTGACGGAAGTACGAGCCAGTTGGATTCCATCGCTTGGCTTATCAAAGGCAATAAAACGACGAATCCCGATAAGAACTTCATTGGAACCATCAATCCCGTTGATCTTGTATTCAAAACCGGCAATCTTGAACGTTTACGTTTGACATCGCAAGGCGATGTTAACGTTAACTCTTTAACTGCCGGCGGTATGATCAAAGCGCTTCCCGGTTCCGGAACATTAGTTATTGCTACACCCGGCG
>JAYRWZ010000392.1:0-3982 GCA_041917875.1 Chloroflexota bacterium
GCATGGAACGATTCTGTATTGTTGTTATTTCTTTCCGCGCGGTATCTTCGGCTCAAAAAGTTGCCGAGTTTGCTGTATTTCGTCCCTCATTGCCTTGGCAAGTACTCTAATTTCTTGGAGCTGCTTTCTTAAACGAATTCCGGCTTTACGGTTATGTTGTTCATGAAATTTTTTGTAGTCCTCTTCCATAAGACGAATCATATCAAGCAATTGTATGAGCTTTTCCATCAGAAAGATATTTGAAGTGGAACAACTGAACTGCCTCCGGATTGTTGCATTTGAATGAAATAGGAGCCGGGGGAAAGGTCATCTGCGCTAAATTGTCTCTGCACTTTACCGGCATTCATGTTTTCATCAATCAATACTTTTTGCAATTGCCCAATATAGTCAAAGAGCTTCACTGTTACTTTCTGTCGTTTCGTGATATCGAGTGATAATGTGAACAAAGCGTTGTTGAGCGGGTTGGGATATACTGCTTCGATAGATGATTCTTTGGGTATGGCTGCCCATAGAAAACCCGCCGCAATTCCTTTGTCTTTTGCAATGGATTGAGCATTGTGTAATAACTCCTTGAGGTCAGAAACCTTGCTTGCTCCGGCAATGGCAAATGACACATTGCTGCTTTCTTGCGGAGCTAAACTAAATTTACCTGCGCCAATGACCATACTTGCATCGCCGATAGGAGAACTGCGATACCACACACCTCGAGTGAGTACATTCCATTTTTCATCTAAGGTAAAACCATTGTAAATGCTTGCTTCATTGTCAATGGCTGCAAAATTGAGTTCATGGGGAGATAAAAGTTGAACACCAATCACCGGCAAAGAATCAATTTTGACATTATAGCAAAAACCATAACCATGAGAATTGTCAAATCCAACAAAATTATTTGCACCTTCGGGACCTATATCCCAATCAAAGAATAATCCTACATAAACCGAGTCCATTGTTTTATCTGTGTAATTTGTGACACGATATTGGAGAAAGAGAATATCTTCTGCTTGATTGTCAGTAAACTGATATGTGGTTTGTACAATATCCAAACCTGCGGGAGTATCGGTCCCTCGGTCGGAGAAGCGCGTCGTTGCATCCAATTCAGAGACATTACCCGGTTTTTTTATACTGATAATATTGATGGGCGAAAAATCCCTGTTTTGACTATTGCCTGTGCTGCTGCGAACAACATTCGAAATAGCATTTTTTCCGCTTGCTGTCATTAGTCCGGCTTCATAACATAAGTTAGAACTGTTTTTCCATCGTATGCCTATACCTTGTGTATTTGCCGGATAATCATTGTAACATAAATTGCCGCGACTATTTACAGTAACCGTAAAGTTATTCCCATTAATTGTTCTGAATGTCGGATTTAATAAAACACTAAAATATTCTGTGCGGCTGTAATTATTTTCATCAGTAATAATAACAGGAAAAACTGCTGTATAATCCGGCGGACAGTTTGCGGGAATTGTTATGGTGCATTTATCAAAAAATGATTTTTCCTGATTAGTGGACATAGCTCCCAACAAAAATTCATTGTGCGATATGTTAACAGAAAAACCATCGGGTGACAATACTTTACATGTAGCATTGATGAGAGGAGCTAACACATTTTTGATAGTAAAATCAACAATAATTTTTTCACCGGGTTCATAGATATCATCATTCTCGTCGCGGATAGTTACCGGCAATAGTCGCACAGAACGGACATTTTTTTCTGTAATGGCTTTGTAAGCGTTAATACGTCCCGTTCCCAGAAGTCCTTTTACTTCATTAGTGAGAGAATCAATATTATCCGTCGTTGATTTTATATGTTCTTGTATTTGTTCCGGCGAATACGAAGGATACATAATTTTCACTAAACCGGCAACACCGGCGGCGCAAGGTGCTGCCATAGAAGTTCCACTATTGTAATCATAACTTGCATTCGGGACTGTAGAAATTATGGAACTGCCCGGCGCAGAAACATCAACACTGGTGTGAAAGTTGGAAAAACCGGAACGACCGTCAAGTTGGTTAACCGATGCAATGGATAGTACTTCGGGATATGCTGCAGGATAAAATGCCGCATTAGCATTATCATTGCCACAGGCAGCAACAATACATGCACCAATATTGGTTGCTTCTTTAATAACTTCATGCTCGGATTGTTGATAGCCGCTGCTTCCCCAACTGCAGTTAATAATATCTGCACCTAAGGCGGCTGCGTACAGTATGGCTTCACTTCCAAATCCCACAGAAAGAGAATTAGGGTTGTCCGGTCCTATTTTTACGGGAATTATTTTTGCAAAAGGATTCGTTCCCGCAATTCCACGATTGTTATTTGTTACTGCTGACGCTATACCGGCAACATGTGTACCATGCGCATTACCCGGCATAGGAGAATTATCGCCACTGTTGGAAATATCACTAAAAAAATCCCATCCGCGCCAATCGTCTATAAAACCATTATTGTCGTCGTCAATGCCATTGGTTCTTTTGTCTCTACCTGTATTATCTATGCCAATTTCTCCTTGATTATTCCAAATATTCTCGGTTAAATCCGGATGAGTAAATTCAACTCCTGTATCCGTTATTGCAATGACAACTGAACTGCCGGAAGGAATAACAGCCCATGCTTCAAGTGCATTTATCATAGTCAAAGCATATTGGCTGCTAAAAAGTGAATCATTGGGAATTACGGAAACAAGGCGACGTTCATAAAGTGGTTCAACATATTCACAAAATGACAATGTGCGTAATGTAGAAGCAAGTACTAAAGGGTTAGCATCTGTGTAATATTCGATGACTGCGATACGTTCGAGAGGAGAATTGTCAGACTGTCGAAATTGTGAAGCAGAAAGCTCTTTTTTTTTGCGTAGTGCTTGCAGAACTGCATCACGGATATAGGGTAAAGAACTATGCGACCCTATCAATGGGGTTAAAGAAGGGATAGTACCTTGACGTTTTTGCGACAACCATTCATGGAATTCAGTAGAATTGCTTTTTAATGTAACGATAAGTTTGCCGGGAATTACTTGGGCACTACATACCGTCGTTATAACCATGAACAGTACAATGAAAATCGTATTTTTTTTGAACATTATGTAACTCCGATAGTAAGTACGCTATTGACAAAGGAAAGAGAAAATAGTTACAGTGTTGTTTCAGCTCGGCTTCGATAGCGCGCCATAAAAGTCGGTTCGGAATTGTGTAAGTCATCTGTGCGTTGCTTACTGAGAAATAAACCATACGTTACCATATCGCGTGCGAACATTGATAATCGCTTTTGAATTTGTGGGTTATCAATTGTGCCCTTGTCGGAAAGTTCTTGTTCGGATAAGCCAATACCATACGGCAATGCCCAGCCATAACATTGTCGTATCACTGTACGAATATGATCCATCGCAGTCAATCCTTTATCATGATAGGCGCAAACAAATCCGAACAACTTACCCGCAAACTCAGTCCAAAAGTAATCAAGAAAAATCTTGAGTGCGCCTGACATTGATCCATGAAAATCCGGCGTGGAAAGTATAATATTATCTGCTCTTTGCACAGACTCTCGCATCTGAAAGTATAAGGGTTCAGAGCGTTCTGTTTCAGAGAATAACGGTAATGGGGTTTCACGCAAATTAATAATCTCAACATGATGTTCCGCAGCACGAATATGCGATGCAATATCATAAGCCGCTGTTGCTGATACCGAACGTTCTCTTGAACTACTGATAATTATAAGTGTTGTCATTGTCATCTTTCAATATGTATTGTCTTGGACGTATCGCTGATAGATTCATTATTGTGCGACAATGTGTACTATGCCATTGTCGATAAGTTTCTCAGGCGCAGAAATCAACAATATATGAGACGTTTTCATGAATCGGAGGGTAGAAAAACGAAGTGTGTTGCATGGTCTTGTTTTGTAATCTAACTCTATAATTTTTATGTGGTTGTGTTCTGAAAAATCGATGTGATTTATCAATAGTGCTAAGGTTTTGTAAAGGTA
>JAYRWZ010000393.1:0-4519 GCA_041917875.1 Chloroflexota bacterium
AGGCGAGAATTTTATTGCATTTGACAACAAATTATCAATAATTTCTTCAAACACGACGGCATCAACGTTAGCCAACGCTTGTTGAGACGGATTTATATGAATGGATATGTTTTTTTCTTGTGCTAAGGGAACAAAATTATCCGCAATTTTTTTGGTGAGAGAAACAATATCATGTTGCTCAAGAGAAGGGTTCATTGCTCCCGATTCCATTCTAAACAGATCTACCATTTTTTTGATTATCTGTGTCATACGATCTGTGTTTTTCTTTATTTTTTGAAATATTTGAACCATATCATCAGCAGACAATTTTTGGCTGTTGCTAAGTGCACCCGAAACATTAAGTGTTATTGCAGTAAGTGGGTTACGTAAATCATGGACAACAATGCCAAAAATATCATTTTTCTCTTTATTGATTATTTCCAATTGCGAGACAGCTTCATTCAGTTCGGTATTACTTAAAGATAAAGAACGGCTGAGCGTGTCCGCATCCTGATAGGCATGGGCAAGCTCAATATTGCGTAAGCGATAAATTTCGTTTTCTTTTTTCGTGGATTCTACTTGATGCAATATTTGTAAATTTCTGAGTCGTTCGGCACTGTGCTGATTGAACACACGTTCATGTAATTCATGAAAGAGTCGTGCATGATGTAAGGCAAGTTCAAAATTTTTCAGATGTTCATGGACAATAGAATATTGCCGATGAAATGAACGCAGGAGCGTCAGTGATTGAAGACTTTCGGTTTTTTTTTGTATTTCGTCTAATTTTGCGAGTGCATCATTGTATTGTTGCAAATAAATAAAAACATCACATTGCGCCAAGACAGTTTCAACATATCCTCGTGTATTGCCGCTTTTTGTTCGCAAAGTCAGTGAATGGGCAAAATATTCAAGAGCATATTTATATTCTGTTGCATCAGTTTCAATCAAACCCAAAAGATGCAATGCAGAAGCTTCTCCATCAAGATTACCTAAATATATGGCAACCTGTAAAGCAACATTGGCATGGTCTCGTGCTTTAGTTACATCACCTAATGAGAGATATTGCGTGGCAAGATCGCACAGTGTTTGCACCTGACCTTGTTTATTATTGGTAGTAATCTTGCTTGCTAAACTTTTTTGTAAATACACAACAGCTTGGTCGGCATCCCCCATAATGCCATAGACATTACCTATGTTTGACAGTGAAACACCAATGCCATGGTCGTCTCGTATTGATTCGCGCAGGACTAAACTCTCCATAAAATATTCGAGCGCATTAGTAAGATCGCCAAGAGCCAGATATACATTACCAATATTCATAAGTGATGTTGCCGTTAAAGCATCGTCATGAATAGATTTTCGTAATGCCAAGCTCTCTGTATGTTGATGCAAAGCACTTTCATAATCACCTTGGGCAATTGCGACCGCCCCCATTGTATTCATTGCAAAGGATTGCCCTTTTACATCTCCTATTTCTTTTGCAATTTCCAAAGCACGAGAACTGACTGTGAGCGCTTCTTGATATTGTGTTAATCTGTAGAGAGTTGCTCCGCGCACCAATAATGCTTCTTTTTCTACTTCCAATTTTGACTCATAATCACCCATATTGTGTTGAGCAAAATGGATGAGTGCGGCGGCGATGCCGTCAGCTTTCTGAGGTTCTGTATTGAGCATCGCTTCTGCCATTTTGCATTGACGTAAACAATATTCCCTCACATCCTCATTGCCTGATGCCAATTCATCAGTCCAAGAGATAATCAGAGTCTGTACGCTTGATTGTTCCGTCATAGTGTATTGATGTAAAGTTATACCAATATTACAGTGATAATGGAGATTTTCATGATTGCTTTTCTTGATTTATAAGGATTTGGAACATAGAAAACCCCAAAACCACGTAATATTGGGTATATGATCACTTCAAAAATACAAAAGGGCGACAAAACCCCGCAGATTTTGCCGCCCTCCATATTGAATGTGCATAATTGTTATGGGATGAAAACAATCGGAACAACCATACGCTTTAGACCTATCTCTACTGCACAATAATACGCTCCACTGACCAAGCCCAAAGTCTCTGCCGATAATTCAATGGTTTCACGCGCTTGAGTGGCAATACCTTGTTGTACATAAACTGTTCTGCCCGCTGCATCATACATACGAAGTGTATATAGCGACGCTTGAGGCGCAACAAAGCTGAGTTGTGCGGTGCTTGAAGCCGGATTTGGCGTAATTGATATATCGGATGATTCGCCATAGGCAATATCCTCAACGCTTGTCGGTACAATTTTCACACGCACCGATTTTGAAATAACAGAATCGCATACATTGCGTGCCACACAATAATAGGTGCCCGAATCTGCAAAAGTGATATTGTTTTTGAAGTATGGGTTTAATGTCTCGTTTTGCAAAGGAACACCATTTTTATACCATTGATAGGTAATGGGTATTTGTCCGCCAGCCGGTATATTGATTACCAATTGCGTACCCGGATTAGCAATAATTTGTGCCGGTGGTTCTATGAGAAATTTTGCAGGATCAATTAAACCGACAGTAGCATTAGCAGAAGTTACCGTGCCGCAATCTCCGGTGACAACAACACGATATTTACCAATATTCTGCTCATTAACGTTGTTGATGGTCAAGGAAGCTGTTGTTGCACCTGCAATATTTTGCTCATTAAGCTGCCATTGATAACGAATAGCTGCTCCTTGCGCCGCTACGGTGAGTGTTACAGGTTTGCCGGGGCAAGCGCTTACATTATTCGGTGCTGTCACTATAGCCGTAGTTTTTTTCAAAGTCACACGAACAGGATTAGAAATAAATTCGCTGTTGAGTTCTTGAATACGTACATATAAAGTATATGCGCCGAGTGTATCCGCAGAAGTGACCGCATTGATTGTTAATACCGATGATGCACTTCCTGTCACACGACCATCGTCGGTTATCGGATTTCCATTGCGGCGCCACTGATATATAATTGTCGGATTAGTCACATTCGTTTTTACGGCTGCTGTCAATTGTACTTTTTCGTTCGCACAAACTTCCGTATCTTGGGGTTGAACACTAAATGTTCCACCGGGCAATAATAAAGAAAAATAAGCAGAAGTATCAGAACCGCAAGCACCATCAACAATGACTCTGTAGAGACGCCCCGTATCGGATGGCTGCACTGATAATATTTGCAGCACAGGTGTTCCTTGACCGGAAATTCTTTGGGAATTTTGCAACACTGTTGTGCCGCGCAGCCATGTATAACGAACTTTACCCAAAGAAACAATCGGAGCAGCTTCAGCCAATACTTCAAAGCGAGCATTGTCACCTGTTAATAAATAGCTCGATAAAGGATCGCGTAATATGTCTGTTTTTGTTGTCACGCTCAGTTGTCCGATAGATGAATATACTGTGTCAGCACCTGAATTTCCGGAAACAATGCAACGATAAAAACCATCATTGTTAAATGTCACATTGCGCAACACCAATCTGCTTCTGGTCGAATCCATTATATTAACACCATTTTTCTGCCATTGATACTTCAATACTCCGGCATTGGTAATCGCGCCTCTTATCTCAAACACAACATTATCGCCGGCGCAAGCAATAGTGCGTTCCGGTTGTTTTGTTAATGTAATAACAGGAATTATTTCATCCGCACCACGATAATAGTTTTTGCGTATCTGATTGTCTATATCTTGGGGAACAATAGCAGCAATTGTCGGTGTGCCAAAGAGTGTTTCATCCACAAAATTAAGACGCACCCCATCCGCAGCAAATGTTGTATTGCGAGCAACAGAATTAATATCAATTGATTTTTTATTGCGCAATTCTTGCAAACTATAGATCGTATCAACGGTTATGCCATTATTCCAGCGGGAAAGTATTGGACCATTTGTGTAAAGATTATTAAAATCCGATGCAACGAGCGGATTCGTCATTGCATACTCTACGTCTAAAACTCTTCCACCGCCTGAATTATAAAACATATTATTGAGCATACGAATACCACCACCGTTTTCTATTAACAATGATGTCTGATTTCTGTCAGTTGATGAATTATTGACCGTATTATGGTAAATCGAACAATTTTGAGAATTAAATATCACAATTCCATAGGATTCTTGGGTTGTCGAATTACCAATCTTTACCATATTATTAGCAAGCAAAGACGGAACATCAACAGCGGAAACTACACCCGACATAACGATGCCGTTACCTGATGGAATATTATTATTGTTTTGTGTAATAATCGCAGATCCTGTAGTGTTGCTTACGGAAAGTCCAATAACCGAAATTGCATTAGTTATTGCCGTGTTTTTTGTGATGACAGGCGAAACGATATCGGCAATCGCAAACCCTTGTTCAGTAAAGTTTTGTGCCGAATTTGATTCTATCATGACTTGATTTCTGTCAACAACACTCTCACCTAAATCAAGACCAATTGCACCACGAGTAAATGTACAGTTACGCACCACTAATGAATCAAAGATATTATTATCGGTGCTAACAAAATTATTATCTGTTGATGTCGTATTGGCAGCGACCG
>JAYRWZ010000394.1:0-8418 GCA_041917875.1 Chloroflexota bacterium
AAGCGTTGAGCAATCAATGCTCTTTTCCCTATTTCTAAAGCGCCGAAATTTCCCATAGTATTAGCTCACAATTATCTTGTGATATTTATATTTTTACATTACATATTGATACATTGTCACGCATAAAATCAAGTATATGCGATGTCGAGTTTCTTGCTCTTTGTGCCAATAATCTGTTCGTATTATTTAATTGTTGCAAGCGTGCCAATAATGTAGCCAATTCGTTGCGAATAGAGCCATACATTTCTTGTTCATAGCCCTGCATTGTACCTAATAATTCGGAGAGTGTTGCACGCGGAGCATCTTGTCTGTTTATTCCTAAGTCTTCATTAAGAATATGCCAGCGTAAACGTTCTTTTTGTTGCATCAATAATAATAATTCCGTTTGTTTTTGTGTTATTTTTTCTAATTCATCCGCACGTAAATGCACAAGGGCTTGCTGCTGCTCTTCCGAAGAACGAATAAGCTCCCGTAACATACCGGCTTGGTCTTGCAATGTTGTGAGTAAATCATCCATGTGTTGTGTTAATATTCATTGTTAGAGAACCACTTCCTCGGCGCGATCATCCTTGATCTCCGAGATAGCGAGTTATTTTTCGGACATAAGCCCGTGTTTCTTTATACGGAGGAATACCGCCGTGTTTTTTGACGGCACCCGGTCCGGCATTGTATGCCGCAAGAGCCAAGGAGACATCGCCGTGAAATTCATCAAGCATTTGTCTAAGATACTTTGTGCCACCCTCAATATTTTGAGCGGGATCAAAGGAATTTTTTACCCCCAGACCAGCCGCCGTTCCGTCCATTAATTGCATGAGTCCTTTAGCACCAACGGGGGATACGGCATCATGTTTTCCGGCAGATTCTGCCGTAATAACAGCACGTATCAATGTGTCGGGAACATTATATTTTTGTCCGGCTTTTTGAATAATCGCATCGTATGGTGCCAGCCGTCGTCCTACTCTTTCATGAAAAGTATCTCCGGTCATGCTGCTTATCACTTCTTCTTTTTTTGTAGGTGAAATCGGTTTGGATTGCTGTGGAATTGCCGTCACATCATTGTCACTGTCCGGTGCTTGGTGGCGGGTGCCTTTCATTGTGGGTAATTGAACCGATATCATCGGTAATTTTTCCCCATGAGTCATTTGTCTATAGATCATTTCGGCTATGCCTATGCCATGACCGCCACGTGCCACATAATCACCGAATTGCATATCTGTAAGACCATTAAGCGTATCGGCACCAAAACTTAAATCACCTTCTTCTTTTTTTTCATCTTCATCAGTCAATGATTCACGCATTTGCTTAAAAAGCATAGAAACAAAAATGCTCTCAAAACCGCGCGCAGCTTGTGCATACTTGGTTTTTTCTTCTTCCGATAAATGGGACTCATCGGTCTTCACGGTTGCCAATCGTTGCGAATCACGCATACGACTGTCCAATAAAGACTGCGATTGAAGCGATATATCGGGAGTAATAGAACGCATTATTGTATAATTAATTCGCCTTGTAAAGAACCGGCTTCTTTGAGAGCTTGCATAATAGCAATCAAATCGCGCGGCTTGACTTTTAATAAATTAAGTGCATTTGCCATGTCTTGTACCGTTGTTGTGGCAGGCAACACAACCGGAGGATATTCTTCTTCTTGTGCCGACAATGCCGAATTTTGCGTTTGTCGTGGCTGCTGAGCAGTAAAAGGAGCTTGTTGCGGTTGTGTTGTGGTACGTTGTATCTGAATTTCGAGTGAACCGTGTGCTACAACAGCCGGTAATAATTGCACAGCACCGCCGACAACTATAGTGCCTGTACGTTCATTCACAACCACTCGTGCATACGGATCACTTGTGACTTGCAATGCTTCTATTTGCGCTATGGTCTGGACAATCTGAGCTTGCGTCTGTCCCGTGGGAATTTTAACTTCTACTGTTGCCGCATCAATAGCCGCGGCGCTGTTTGCCAAGCCGGCAGAGCCATTAACTGCTGTTGCCACACGCGTTGCCGTGGTAAAGTCCGGTTCCCGTAGCACTATGCGAACCAATTGATTCTGCACAAACTCGCCACGAACTTCCTGCTCAATAATCCCCCCATTGGGCACACGACCGCTGGCAACGAAATTGCGTCCCACACGACTGCCGTCTTGTTGAAAATCGTAGCCACCGACAGAAAGACCACCCTGCGCCGTTGCCAATAATGTGCCGTCGGCGGCAGATAAAGGTGTCATGATTAAGACGCCCCCTTGTAATGAGCGTGCATCGCCCAAAGAGGAAACCTGCACATCAATACGCGAACCCTTGCGTAAAAATGGCGGAATAGTTGCCGTCACCATCACTGCCGCCACATTACGTGTGCGTGTGTTCAAAGCAGGCACCGTCACGCCAAAACGTTTTAACATATTGGTGATGGTTTGTATCGTAAATCGTGATTGTTGTGTGTCCCCATTATTCGATAAGCCGGACACAAGTCCATATCCCACCACTTGCGTACCTGCAACACCTTCAATGGTTGCAATGTCTTTAATGCGGGTGGCATCGGCTGAATTTCCCAAAAGAAATATCAATGCGATGGTGATATGAAATAAACGTTTCATGAGTGCTTAGAATAATAATCGTAAAAATTTGGTGATAAGTCCGGGTTCTTGAGTTTCCGTCAATGACCCCTCACCTTGATAAATAATATTTAAGTCCATAATATTATAGGACGGTATCGAATTATCATTCTGAATATCCACGGGGCGAATAAATCCCGATAATGTGATTGATTGACTTTCGCCATTTAATTGAAATGCTCTTTTTCCTTCAATTTTAAGATTACCATTTGCTTCCACACCTATCACACGTGCACTGAGTCGTGAGCGGAATCTTTCATTGCGCGTGGTTTGTCCGCGACCATTAAAATTATTGCCCGTACCTAAGTCCACAGTGCCGCCCACATCCGTCGAACCAATATTCACTCCGGCATCCGCACTTAATGAGGTGCTGCGATTTTGTTGGGTCGAAGCCGAATTGTCCGCTATGGTTTCTTCAACAATCATTATGGTCACAGCATCGCCCACACGATATGCACGCACATCGGAAAAAAGTGAGCGAGCATTATTTTGATTAAATTGTGCTACGGATGATGTTACCGCCATAGCCATAAATAATAATGCGCATAATACTGTTTTCATTATTCTGTTCTTTCGTTATTATTGTTGTATTTGTACTTCATTCGCACCATGGACAGTACATATCAGTGCTTCCTGCGTTCCTTCGCGCATCACACGTACCGTTTGTCCCATATCAGCATCGGATAAAGCAGTGCCGCGTGAAGTAATAGTCACACCGGAAACGGTAGCATATATTTTTACCGAAGAACCGCGTTTTACGCTTTGCGCCGATAAAAGCAGCGAACGTGTAATAATGCTGTTTTTTGTAATATTTCGTCGTGCGACCGAACCCGCTATTTCTTCTTGTGTCGGCATATCTTCTTCATTATATGCAGAGATATCGCGTCGCTCGAAACGTATATTTTCGATTTGTACTTTTTCTGATTGTCGTATATGTATTTCTGTTACGGGAACAATCGCATATTTTTTGATAATAACAGGTACATGAATTCTGCGCAGAACCATAGTATTGTCAGCAATAAACTCAATGGCTATATTGGTCGAACCGCGCAATGAACCCGTCGTTGCCACACATCGTGCCGTCACATTATCTGCCGTAAATGTTTGAGCTTCGATAGTGGAACTCACAAGACATTCGCTATTATCATCCAATGATTTTTGTACATACTGCTCCACCGCTTTACGTAAACGTTCAGCAGAAAATGATGACTGCGCCGACATCACCGTGACGGACCCCAATATCACCAACAATATATACCACATAGATTTCATTTATCGTTTCAAATTGGTTGCCGTTGCTAAAATATCATCGGCAGTACGCACCGATTTAGAATTAAGTTCATACGCTCTTTGTGCCATGATCATATTCACCATTTCTGTCACCAAATCCACATTTGCGGATTCCAAATGTGATTGAACTAATTCTCCCGTATTATTCACTCCCGGACGCTCCAACATTGCTCTGCCGGAAGCTCCCGTTTCAGCATAAATATTATCGCCCAATGATCGAAGTCCGGTAGGATTAATAAATCGAGCTAATTCTATTTGCCCCAAGACAACATCGTCGGTTTGAGAATTTTGTGTTAAAAC
Organism: Chloroflexota bacterium; assembly: GCA_041917875.1. Classification (GTDB taxonomy): domain Bacteria; phylum Bacteroidota; class Ignavibacteria; order Kapaibacteriales; family UBA961; genus UBA2353. The sequence goes on from JAYRWZ010000394.1 coordinate 4,193, forward strand.
ACTGAGAACTCCATCCCGCGACAGCCGTATTTCGAGCGTATCATCGGGAACGCTGATGCCCGGCTCTAAAATATATCCCTGTGATGTCACCACTTGACCATTACGATCCACTTGGAATGAACCGTCACGTGTATAAGCAAAAGTATTATCAGGTTTACGGACAACAAAAAATCCCTCGCCCTTGATTGCCATATCTAAGGTATTACCTGTTTGGGTAATATCTCCTTGAGTAAATTGTCGTGATGTTGCAACTAATTCCGTACCACCGCCAATTTGTAATTCATTGAGTGGTTCCTGACCCGTTTGCCGTGTATTTCCTGCCGAACGTACTGTTTCGTACAATAAATCCTGGAATTCTGGTCGCACACGTTTGTAGCCCGTGGTATTGACATTTGCCAAATTATTGGAGATTATTTCGACAAAACGTTGTTGTGCGGTTAATCCCGTGGATGCTGTGCGTAATGTTTTATCCATAAAATTCCCAATTATACTCAAGCAAAATACAAATCACATAAATCTGCCAATATCAATGGCGCGATCAAGTGTGCCATCATTGGTTTGAATGACTTTTTGCCCTGTTTCAAATAAACGTTGCAATTCTATCATTTCCACCATTTCTTTAATAATATCCACATTAGAATTTTCTGAGTATCCCTGTCGAACCCTTGTTTCATTATGGGGTATCATATTCACAATAGTGTCTTCACTTTCCGAAAAATGTGTCCCCGATTCGCGCACTAGTGTTTGCGGATTTTCTACGGTGGCTAATTGAATGCGCCCCAAAGGCATTTCATTGGCAAAGACTTCACCGTCATCTTCTATGCGTACATTAATTGCCCTGTTATCGCCCGGTTGATCCACCGCAGCGAAAGTGCGATCAAGCAAAATAGGACCGCTTTCGCCCATCAATGCCAAGCCGTCAGCGGTACGTATATGACCATCATTTCCCAACACGAAATGACCTGCACGGCTGTAAAATTGCCTGCCTTCTTCATCTTGAAGAATAAAATATCCATTCGGTGAATCAATTGCCACATCCAAGGGATTGCCCGTGCGCTCTACATTACCTGAAGAAAATCGGTATAGGTATAGCTGGGCGGGTCTTCCTGTTCGGCATCACCTTTAATGCTGTTCAGATTTTCCTGCGCATTAATCATATAGCGTTCAAACACCGATTCCCGCTTAAATCCCGCTGTATTGGCATTGGCAATATTATTCGCCAGTACTTCCAGCCGATTTTGCTGGGGTATCATTCCCAATGCTGCTGTGTAAAGTTCTTTGAGCATATATTATTTCCGCTTGTACATATAACTCTTGTGCACGTTGATTCACTTCATAGACAAAAAACAATAAATCGCGCACTGTGTCGAGCAGTGCAGGAGGAAGGGCGCACATCAGATGCTCTGCATCGTCTATGGTCTGATAATATTCCGACATTGTGGATGCCGTCTGATCATCTGCCGAACCTCCTTGTTCTGTATGGGTACTTCCTGACCCACGATGGTCTGTTATCATAATGTTTACCCCGCTTTCCTCCTTTTATGCTGCACTAAGCACTTCTTCAACAGATGTGCCACATTAAATGATGCATAACATCAACAATAAATAAAATAGCAAACCATTATTTTTCATAATGTTAAAAACTATTTCTATGGCTGGGAATTGTTGCAATGATAATCCGGGTGGCTATTATTCTTCATCTGGCGTAAATTACTGACTGTATTGTCATCGTACGTTGTACAGCAAAAAACGAAGCCAATATCAAAAGCCAACGGTGTGCTACAGTTCAAACAAAATAAAATTAACGCCACACCCCGAAGGGATTATGGTATTTTTGCACATAAAAAACAGACAAGAATGGCATCACCCTTAGCACAAACATACTCACGTATAGCAGTATGGATTCGGATACGTTTGGGATTGGAACGAACTGTATCACAACAGAACACCTTGGCAATAGCGATGATATTTTTGCAATGTGCTGCTGCAGCATGTATTGTTATTATCATTTCGGGTATTCTACTGTCAATGTGGTATGAGCCGTCTTCTCGCCCGATAACAGACAGCAATGGATCAATGCAGGCAATGGCATTTGCCGAAAACCTTATTGTTGGCACTCATGGCGACACACTGGCGCTGCCCGGAGAAGCATTCACCATTGCACTTTCCCATGACAGAAAACCCCTTTTTGTTGATTCTGCCATGGCACTCCACAGCATCATAGTTCGTAATCATCAAGGCATCCCGGTGCGGCTTCATGCAGCGGCTGCTTCCGTTGAAATTGAACTTACCAATCGCCATCCCATGGGCGCATGGCTGCGCGCCATTCATCTGTGGGCGGTGCACCTGTTTATGATTGCGCTTATTGCCGGAGTGCTTGCCATGATTATCAAATCTTCATGGCGTGCCCCCAATGAATGTATATGGTTTTGCATCATTGGTCTTATGGGTGTGGCTGCTCTTTCGGCGTGGACGGGTTCTATATTGCCATGGACAGTATTTTCGGCAGTATCGGCACAAATCGTCGGGGGATTTATTCGTGACTATATGCCCGTAATGGGCGGAACTCTAAGTTATGTGCTTTTACAAGGCAATGATATATCGGAACATACATTGCCTCGAGTTTACACGCTTCACAGCATAATTCTCCCTCTGATCATGATAATGTTATGGTGGTCTTTGCACATAGTGTATAAGCGATTGCATCATGCATTGCTCTTTGGCAGCCAAACATGGTCACGTATCATTGCTGTGGTGACGCTGTTGCTTATGGTGCTTGCCTATAGTATTTCACCGATACGTGAGGGCAATTCCTTTATACCGGCAGATAATTCTTTGCCGATAACGGCATTGACCGATACGAAGCCGTCATGGTATTTTTTACCATTTTTTTCCTTGCTCAGAGCAGTTCCTGCCGATGCGGCAATGCTTATAATTCTTACACTGTCGGGATGTCTTATTGCCATGCCTGCATTTGATAAACGATTGCCTTCATGGTTGCTGTACGCAATAACAATAGCGACAATCCTTATATTTGTGTGGTTGGGTTTTAATGGTGTCATGCAATAAATATATCGTAGATTTCGGATACGGAGTTTTTTCATGTTAAATGGTGGCGGGTAGAATTATGCAATTCCTTATCATCTTTGGTGGCTTTTTCGGTGCACTTTTTTTATCTTTTGCCGGTGCGGCGCTGGTGACAAATATGCGTATTGCAAGAGCATTTTCACGTATTCGTAAACAAGAACGCTCTCATCATGGTTCAATACGCACAACCGTTCAACGCCATGAATACGGTAATGTACCGGCACCCGTCAAAACATATTTCCAGACAATTTTTCCGGAAACACAATCCATGATGCGCTTTGCCCATATTCGCCATAGCGGACAATTCAGGCAAAGACCCGATGATGAGTGGTATCCCGTGCGAGGTCTGGCGCATTATTCTGCCGATGAGCCCGGTTTTGTATGGAAAGGACACTTTAGTAAAAAAACTGCCCATTTGACTTACCTCAATGGGCATGGAACAAGTTTTCTGAAATTTTTCAACAGTATTCCATTACTTGAATCTTCGGGCAAAGAAACTTCTGTCAGTCTTTTGGTACGCTATCTTATGGAAGCGGTGTGGTATCCGACGGCACTATTGCCTGCCAATGGCGTGCAATGGCAAGCCATTGATGCTATGTCTGCGAGCATGACGCTGCGCGATAATGGTATAAGCGTTTCCGTTAAGGCTTTCTTCGATGAAAATGGGTTGATAACACGCATGGAAACACAAGACAAATTTCGTGACTTCAAAAATCACTTTGAAAAAGCTCGTTTTATTATGCTTTGCAAAGACTATAAAAAATTCGACGCAGTATTAGTGCCCACAACACTACAATTTATATGGGCATTACCCGAAGGCGATTTTCATTATGGAGAATTTATTGTTAATAATATTACGTATGAATATTAACCATGTTCATTTCCCGGCATAAATGTATGGTAAACAATCCATTATTCTCTTATTACATATTCAAAAAACAATGTTTCACTACTTTAATTTTCCATGTGCGGCATAACAGGTATTGTTGATTTTACGGCACAATCGAGTATTTCGGAATCATTATTGCGAAAAATGACCGATGTCATAGCCCATCGTGGTCCCGACGATGAAGGACAGTGGGTTTCACATAACAGGCAATGTGGTTTTGGCTTCAGACGGCTCTCGATTGTTGATTTAT
>JAYRWZ010000395.1:0-2951 GCA_041917875.1 Chloroflexota bacterium
AATGCCGTGCGACGCTCTAAATCATCGCCGCTGTCCCATACGGTATTGGCTTCCGTATTCCAAATGGTAAAGGAACGTGTGCCGAATGTATGGAGCATTTCAAATGTGCCATTACCGTCCAAATCACCTGTCGAAGGCGATGAAGCTGTTAATGTGCCGGTATTGATAAACGATGTTGTTTGTAAACGTCCCAAATTACCGTCTTGGCGCAATGTGGAAGCATTGGGGAAAAATTGTGGATTAAGTGGCACTCGTGCCGCATCGCTGACACGGCGCTCTTCATTAAAACCTGTGTAATCACGTGCATCACCTTCATTTGCAGTAATATAGTATGTGCGACCATCTGCGGAAAATGATGCAATAGCATCCGGCATAAATAATCCGTAAAGATTTTGCCAATTACGGAAATTAATAGACGCTGTATTGCCGGCTCCGTCACGATCACTGGCATCTAAAGCATTGCTGCGGTCAAACGAAATTATACCGAGAACAACAGGTGTTGCATTTACCGTTATTAAGCCATTGGGCACAGCAGGCAATACACTGCCGCCCACACCAAAATCATTATCATTAATGACAGCAAAAGTATTATCATTAATTTTTGCCAGACCTTCTACTTTATCGGATTGATCATAACCGATTGATGGTAAATGTACCGCTTTGCGTTTAAATACAGGGCGCACATTTGCAGCCATTAATTCATCGTATGTTGAATTTTCTATTGTTTTTCCGGGGGCTAATGCAGGCGGATTTGTGAACGTATTGGTTGCACCGAACAAATTAATTTCAAAAATATATTTACGTGCATTTGGCCCGGTTGCATCATCACGCTCTACCACTAAAAATTTACCATTCCCCAAAGAAACGGCATCGCCCAATTTATCGCAGGTTTGCGCCCTTTCAAAAATCGGATAAATATATTCGCCTGTAACGGTTTTTGTGACAATATCGAATTCTACGATACGTAAAAAATTGGCATTGCGTGATGTATTATCATTGGAAAGATCAGGACTGTCAATGCCGCTTTGGATGAATGCATATAATTTATTTCCCTCTATTGCTACTGCCTCAAACCCCCGATTATTACGTCGCTGACCATACACCGCCGGTAAAGCTTCCGTCCCGAATGTACCCGGTGTACGTCCCGCTGCCGCTGCTGTTCCTATTGGAATAAAACGGTCAACCATAATACCATCTTCATTAAAATGATAAATGGCGGGACGGTATTCATCCACAAGATAAAATGTACCGTTTGGTGCGACAACGACTCCCTCCATATCGCCTCCCATTTCATCATTGGGAATTGGATTACCGTATAAATCAACGCCGAATTCATCGGTATAAGCCAAACCTTGCGCTTGTGCCTGCACATTCGGACGACCGCTTATCGGTGTCACTCCATCAGCTCGGAACAATGGTAATTGCTCTGTTATTTCAATAGCTTTTGTGACGGGATCAAGCTCAAAACGTACTAAACGAGCTTGATAATCAGGCAGCGCAAAAGGACGTTTATTTACACCGCCCAAATTTGCCGGCTCCGCATTAGGTCCGCGATCGGGATGTGTGAGGAATTTCATTTTACCGTCTTCGGTCATGCCTTCAAACCATAAACCCGAAAAACCACCGAGTAAAATATCTTGTCCCGCAGATGTCGTTCCCAATAGAGGACGATTTTCCATGGTATATTTTTCTAAACGAGGCAAACCGCGTCCCCAATCTTTTGTACCTAACGGAAAAATATCTACTAAAGTATTATTTGTCAGATTTATCACTGCTACAGCATTATTTTCCTGTAATGTGACCCATGCGCGGCTGTTATCGGGAGATACTGCAATATATTCCGGCTCTAAGTCCTGGGCTACCGTCGCATTAGGACCGAAAAGACGTACGCCCTTCCCTAATAACTCTTGACGACGGGAATTATAGGAGGTAAACCCCAATGTTGTGACAACCGCATTATTAATTCCTGTACTTATATCAATAATACTGACAGAACCTTCGGGGTCAATAGAATAATTAGAACTTGGCTCTCCCTCATTGGCTATGAGTACTTTATTGCCATCGGGACTAAATGTGAGCATATCCGGTTGTGCGCCCACAGTTAATTGTCGTAAAAACTGTCCTCCCGTTGTCATAAATACTACGGAACCATTATCTGTTCGTACAGGTGCTTCCATAGCTGCGGCAATAATACCATTTTTAACGGCAACACTATTAACGGCACTACCATACGGTGATAAATCAATGGTATAGGAAAGTGTTGGGCTTGACGGATCAGCCAATGATATAGCGTCCAAACGTACAGCCACAGAACTAATTAAAAAAGCTGTTTTCGTTGCCGGATCATAGGACACTATTTCAGCCGCTGCCTGATTATATAACCCTGTGGAATATCTGCCCATAAATTGCAATGTTCTGCCTTGCGGCGGATACACTTGGCTTTGCAACGGATTGTTGCCTAAAAAACTGATGGCAATAAAACTTGCTGCCGCTAACCATAGACGACTGCGCATTGTTCGTATCATATTTGCCTCATATAAAAGAGTAAATGGAATAACTATCGAAGTTATGTGGTCTTATAATGTTCAGTGTTTCAAATCTTTTCAAATCAAGAAAATCAACAATAAAAATCACCCGAGTCACATTAATTCTTGTAAAGAATGCAATTTACCACTTTTAATGTTGGCTTATTGTTGCTATTTTATTATGATTTCTTAACACAGTGCATCTCATGTCACGATTTCATAACAATCAGAATTGGTACAATAAATCCATAGGATAAATGATCAGTAAAAATGTTTATCAACACATATTGTAACCGAAAACTATGCTGCTGACTTTGCCTGATGAAGTTCGTCAATTACTACGATTAGTACAGCATCATGTATTTATGATGTACCGCGATGAAGATGAAATCTATTTTTTATTTTCCGAGGGAATGATCGCTGAAC
>JAYRWZ010000396.1:0-5553 GCA_041917875.1 Chloroflexota bacterium
CTGCATGAACATTACCTTGCTCAAGATTGACTTGAACAGCTTTAATAAAAGAAACCATATCACCTTTACCGCGGGCTTTGCTGATTGAAAGCGAACGCTCAACAACAAATGTGATTGTCATAAGCAAAAAGCCGACAAGTACACCTACAAGCGGACCGCCTGTATGAATCGTACCGAGGGTATTGATTGGGCTGTGGCGAAGCGTACCATCTGCAAAATTAGATGGATTTCCAAGCCAGAACCACCAAAGAGCCAAGCCTACAGCAACAGCAAGTGTAAGTACAATCGCATTGAACATGTTTTTCATAAAAACTATCCTAAATGAAAATGTGAAATAAAATAATAAAAATCAAATTTGGTTTATTTTGCAGTATCAAGATTCGCAATTGCCTCATCAACACTGTTGAATATAGAGAATACTAAGGTCAGTTTAGTTACAACGAAGATGTTCTCGATGGAATCGCTCAGATTGCATAGAACTACTTTGGCATTGCGCTTAGCAAAATTGGTATGACCGGAAATCAACACACCAAGAGCCGTCGAGTTCAGATACGATACTTTTTCTAAATCCACAATGACGACTTGCAGGTCATTGGCAGTTGCGGTGTCAAAACTTTTACGCAAATCATCGGTCTCATCTCCCCCGACGAATTGTCCTTTGAGTCGTAACAACTCATAACCCTTGTATGTTTCTCGTTTAATTGATGACATAAATGCCTCGAAATTGGTAAATTCGACTAAATGCTTTGTCCTTACTTTAACACCAAAACTAACCATTTCAGCCGAAAGTATAGCAAACGAATCCATTACAAATTAACAGATTGTTTCAACCAAAAGCCATGAAAAGGAGAATTTTGCAAAAAGAAGTATGCAAAACTACGTTTTTTTCAGAAATGATGAATGTTGTTTTTTAACAACATCGAAATCATTGCTATATCATACAAAAAAGATAGTTTTGCAGTATTATTGTAACAGAAAGGACATACAGAAATGATAGACAGCTATATACCGCTCATCATTATGGTATCGGTAGGATTCCTATTTGGCTTATCTAATATAGTCTTAGCTCAATTTTTGGGACCACGCAAGAACAAGACCAAGGTTAAGTTAGAGCCGTATGAATGCGGTATTGAGCCAACCACAAGTGCGCGTGAAAGGTTTTCCATCAAATTCTACATGACAGCGATGTTGTTCATACTTTTCGACATCGAGATTGTGTTCATGTATCCATGGGCAATTCAATTTAAGGAACTCGGCATGGTTGGTTTCATTGCAATGAATCTGTTTATGATACTTCTCTTTGCGGGATTCATTTATGTTATCAAAAAAGGAGCACTTCAATGGCGTTAGGTGAAGATTTGGCAAAACAGGGCTTTGTGACGACAACAGTTGATGCGGTCGTTCAATGGGCACAAAAAAATGCAATGTGGCCCATGCCTCTTGGGATTTCTTGTTGCGGTATCGAGATGATGGCTTTTGCGGGTCCGCGTTTCGATGTTTCTCGTTTTGGGTCTGAGGTATTTCGTTTTTCGCCCAGACAATGTGATTTGCTTATCGTAGCAGGCACCGTTACCTATAAAATGAGCTGGGTTGTTCGTAAGATATGGGATCAAATGCCTGACCCTAAATGGTGTATTTCCATGGGAGTATGCGCTTCAACCGGCGGCATGTTCCGCTCTTATTCAGTGGTGCAAGGCATAGACCAATTCATCCCCGTTGATGCCTATATTTCAGGATGTCCGCCAAGACCGGAAGCTGTCATTAAAGCATTGATGGCAATTCAAGAAAAAGCCGGCAATACAAAGCCAATCTTGATTGACTCTCGAACACCCGAAGACATAAAACCGGATTACGGCAAATCAATTATCGTACCTTAACTCTTTGAAAAATAAATATATTAAGGCATTATGTTTTTGGATATAATGCCTTTTTTTGTTTTCATTACGCCGCTACTTCATTAAAAAACTTCACACATTGTCTCATATATCCTTTCTTCAACACAGATTTATGCCTACACTTCTGACATATTTCTATGTTTGCACGTTGCCGTATTTTTGGAAGTATGAGAACATTCTTATTCATCGTTACAGTAATAGTATCGTGTGCCTATTCCGCACACGGATTACCATTAGACAGTGCCCAAAGCACTGTGTTCAATTCTCGTCATACGCCTTATACGCTTACATGGGCAGCAGGTATAGCTATAACTTCTATTCCACGCGACATAGTGGAAGAAGAAATCAACAGATTCCCATTTCTGCAAGCCGACATTGCGTATGGCTTACCGTATAATTTCGCATTATTGGGAAAGCTGAATACCATGATTCTTACTAATCGGCTTTTAGTAGGATTGCAATGGAATTATCCTTTATCTTCATTTGACTTTGCAATCGGTGCAGACTTTGGTCACCTGCTTGGTTTCGTCACAATCAATGGTTTCGACAACTCGATTAGCAGTTGGCTGATGTATCCATACGTACAATGCGGCTACAATCATGAGCAAGTTTTCATCTCGGCTCGTGCAGAAGCAGAATATATTACCTCGCAACAAACTTATGCAGGTGACATACAAGTTACCGATACTCGCAATCGAAGAAATGGGCTTTCACTTTCCATGATCATCGAACAGCCGTTTTTTCATAATCAACGCTGCGCTCTTGGATTAAAGATTTCATATTCAGATTTTGTATATCAGGCATGGCCCGCCTTTGAAACATTCAAGCGCACTTTAACTGTACCGGAGGTGTTCTGTGCATTTACATTTCCATAATAATGACCTCAGATGGCTTTGCAGTTTGTGCTGTATGTGTATTCTGATATTGCAAACCGGCTGCACCGATAATCCCGAAATTGTTCATCCAACCTTTGACAATGATACAATCATACAACAAAGTACTCCTTTGCAGTCACCTTTCATGACAGCCACCGAAGGAGTATATGACATTGAGGGAAGCTCTGTGAATTGGGGGTCAAAAGCCGTTTTGCATTGGACAAAAGGTGTTTTATGTATATACTTCGAAAATAGCGGTACTTATGCCGTTCTCAAAGGAGGTTTATTACAAAATAAAATTGCATTTTCAGGATTTTGGCGTAATCCCCTCACCATAAATACCGGAAAAATTCAATGCATCATACACGATACCTCATCAATAATGTCAATCATCCGTTCCGGGAATATAAAGGAATTGACAAAAATTCCATTGACACTCAATATCCTTTCTACCGCCGGAGAAAATAGACAAACATTGACATTACGGTATATGCGCCCAAGTAAATATCGCAATGAAAACTATTTTATTATTGCACATCGGGGTGGTGGGAGAAATTCGGATTTATTACCATTTTCAGAAAATTCTATAGACCTAATCCGATTCTCCGAATATATAGGTGCCAATGCAGTAGAAATTGACATTAAATTAACATCCGATGGTATTCCTATCTTATATCATGACACGGATTTTAACTCGCGTTTGATTGGGAATGGAACTTTAATCGGTCCTGTAGAATCATTTACGTTTACACAAATTAGAACATTTGCGAAACTTCAGGATGGTTCGGATATTCCAACATTGCGCGAAGCTCTTCAATTCATTATTGACAGCACTACTTTGCGTTTTGTCTGGTTAGACATCAAATCCGTCAATGCAATGCGCGCCATAATTCCCTTACAAAAAGAATTTACTCAAAAAGCAAAAGAAAAAAATAAATCGTTATTTATCGCTGCCGGTTTAGCATCCGAAGAATTTATTCAGGATTTTATGACTTTGCCACAATTTTCCACTATTCCGAGCATAGTAGAAACATCCGTGGACGATGTGCGGAAAGTAAATGCACGTGCTTTTGCACCACGCTGGACTCTGGGTACACAAAATGAGTTGATTCAATCCGTAAAACAAGAAGGACGTTTTGCATTGGTTTGGACATTAGACGATCAGAAATTTATTCGTAAATTCCTCGCAGAAGGTGAATTTAATGGCATATTGACAAATTTTCCATCGATCGTTGCGTATGAATACTATGTGCAATAATATATTTTTCATTGTCATGATTATTGCAGTATGTATGTCCGGTACCGTGCATGCACAAATCAACACAAAAAATGAGATAATGATGAGTGCAGCAGCAGGAATTTCTGTTAACTCTATTGATAGCGACAGATTACCGGATTATGCGCGACGTACCGGTTTTGCGGGCACTTTATCATTGTTTTGGCAGCCGGAACATCTGTTAAGCATTGGATTTGAGACGGGCTGGTTATTTATGAATACAATTGACAAAGAAAATGTCATGACACAATTCGGAGCAACATCTGTACATTCATTATGGCAGGCAATGCCTTTGTTATGTGTTTTTGGCATGAAAATCCATGATAATGTTTCCTTATATGGCGGTTTAGGCTATTATGATATTATTGCAGTTAACTCGTCATTCGGTACAAAAGTTGCTACTTCTCAAATGAATGCCGGATTATCCGGCGGTTTCGATTATCACATTCATGTCTATAATAAAACAGCACTCGGTATGCGATTAACACTCCATAGTATAACAGAAATCCAACAACGATTAATAACTTTACAATTTTCATATAATTATTCACTTCTTGCTTGGTAATAGTATGATACATACATTTGTTTTTGCAATACTCTTTTTTCTTATCACAATAAACGGCATATCAGCACAGACATTAATTTTTCTTGGCGATACTCAATCCCCTACTATTATAGATAAAAATAGATTTGTCTATAATAATAATGACTCGGCACGTGTGGAAATTTATAATACCATACTTGGATTAGAAAAAAAAGATGCAGTTGTTCATCTTGGCGATATCACCGCTCTTGCAGACAATGATCCAAGCAAAGAATGGGCGGACTTCGACAACTTTAAGGATTCGCTTACGCGGCAAAAAGTTCCTCTCTTGGCTGTCATGGGCAATCACGAATATATGTTGAACCCGTCGAAAGCAATTGAAAGCGTGCAGAAACATTATCCTGAAAAAAATAAATCCTTTTCGATGCACAAATTTGGTGCTTTGGCTGTGATTGTAGTCAATGATAATTTTGACCAATTATCACCGGAGTTTATCAAAGCACAAGACAATTGGTATCGCAATACAGTCAATGAATTGGATGCTGACACTGCCATACGGTATTTTTTCGTCTGTTCCCATCATCCGCCATTTACGAACAATACCGTCACAGGACCAGACAGTAAAACAAAGGAACATTTTTGGGACATATTTTATGAGGCAAAAAAATCGGTTGCCTATATGAGCGGACATTCACATGCTTTTGAGCATTTTATTTTTATGCATGGTGATCAGACGCCACTCGATAAAACGAATCGCTTTGTGCCCGATTTAAAACATACTATAGTCTCCGGCGGCGGCGGCGGCATACAACATCCGCTTTTATTAGGCGCAAAACGACGCTTCGAGGACATTGCCGAGTTTGAAACCGAAATTCGTCCTTTTCATTTCTTTCGTGTCTCTCTTTCAAAAAAGGGCTTACTCGGCGAAGTAGTCAGCCCTTACAATCAAGGCGAAGTGCTTAA
>JAYRWZ010000397.1:0-15705 GCA_041917875.1 Chloroflexota bacterium
GGGGAGGTAGCGATGATTGGCGTTCTGTGCAAAAAAGAAAACCTATTTCATATCAGCAAGCCCTCGAAGCAGCTAAGAAGATGACTACAGCCGAATTAGTTGCCCCACATGCCTCAAAATGGGGTGGAAAAATAACCTATCAGGGCAATACATTGGGCAGTGTCAGCATTGTCGGAGTGACAGCACCATTTGTCAATACCCCTATCGGAAATCTAAAAGAAGGGCGTTTTTTCTCCGAAACCGAGGATGTCCATAGTGTTGAAGTAGTAATTCTTGGTTATAAAGTTGCAAATGCTTTTTTTCCTGATCGTTCACCGCTTGGTGAAATTATGCGAATCAATGGCAGAAAATTCTTAGTCATCGGCGTTGTGAATAAGCGAGGAACCATTATTACCGATTTTATTGACAATCAAGTATTTATTCCCATACAAACTTTTATGGGTATGTTTGGCACAGCTCGTCGTGGTGTGCAAATAGCAGTCAAAGCCGGCTCTCAAGAATTATTGGATGAAGTTCGCGAAGAAACCCGCGTGATAACACGACAAGTACGTAATATTCAGCCCGGAGAAGAAGATGACTTTACCATCAATGAATCACAAATGTTTCGTGATGAAATCAGCACATTGCGTTTGTATGTGTGGGGTATAGGCTTGGGATTGACATTACTATCTTTTTCTGTAGGTATTATCGGTATTATGAATATTATGTTTGTGTCGGTAACAGAGCGCACAAAAGAAATTGGTATTCGTAAAGCACTCGGCGCAAAAAACCGATCTATCATGTGGCAATTTCTTGTAGAATCCAGTACACTATGCTTATTTGGAGCATTTATTGGTTTTCTTTTATGTGCGACGGTCATTTTTGGTATTACCTACGCATTTCCCGATGTTGATTTTCTCACACCGTATGTTCCTTTACATTTACTTTTAAAAGCTTCATTTGCGTCTATTGTTGCGGGTCTATTAGCAGGTCTTATTCCTGCATATCTTGCTTCACGATTAGACCCCGTTGAAGCCTTACGTTATGAATAGCCATGAATATCTTTGAAAGCATTATCTTGGCACTTGATGCCGTTCGTTCCCATAAATTGCGCTCATCGCTGACTCTTCTCAGTATTGCTATCGGTATCTTTGCAATTATATTTTCAGGTACGGCTGTTACTTCATTAAATGAGACAGTCACGAAACAAATGGCTGAGATGGGTGAAGGAGTCTTTGTTGTCCAAAAATTTCCGCCTGTGATGTCCAATGAATTGTGGAAGAAATTACGAGGCAGAAAAGATCTTAATTTTCAGCAAGCAAAATTATTCCAACAAAAAATGTCAGAAAATGCCGAAGCTGTCGGAATAGAAAATACTGCCGGCGGCTTAAAAGTAAAATATGGAAATTTATCTACCGATCAGAATGTTTCTGTCTCCGGGGGCGACGATGCCTATTTTATCACAACAAATATTACCGTTGAATATGGTCGCCCATTGAACGCTGAAGATGTTTCCATGAATCGTCGTGTTGTAGTTATCGGCGATGATCTTGTAAAAAAATTATTTCCCATCGGTTCGCCATTAGGAAAAACAATTACAATTAAAAAGCAAAATTTCACTGTGATTGGCACCATTAAACGACGCGGCTCTGTTTTGGGACAAAGTTTAGATAATCGAGTCATAATTCCCATTACGGTTTTCATGAAATTTATTGCAGATGAATGGGATGCTTCAGTGGCAATTTCCGTTAAGGCACTCTCACTTGATAAAGTGGATGAAACCATGGATGAAGCCATCGGGATTATGCGCGGTATTCGCGGAGATCAGCCATGGATGGAAAGTTCTTTTGCTTATTATACGAATAATACATTGAGTGAGCAATTTGAGGGATTCACAAAATATGTGGGATTTTTTGGCATAGGTGCAGGAATTGTTGCATTAGTGGTTGCCGGTGTGGGTATTATGAATATTATGCTTGTAACGGTAAAAGAGCGGACTCGTGAAATAGGAGTTCGCAAAGCACTCGGCGCAAAAAGACGCTGGATATTACAGCAATTTATTATTGAAGCGGTGACACTTTGTCAATTAGGTGGTGGCATAGGCATTATCTTGGGGTTAATGGGCGGTGTGTTTTTATCGCTGATCTTAGGAACTGTTGTTGCCGTACCTCTTCATTGGATTGGCATCAGTATTGGTGTGTGTACTTTTCTTGGAGTATTTTTTGGTGCATATCCGGCATGGAAGGCATCCAAATTAGACCCGATAGAAGCGTTACGCTATGAATAGACCATGTCTGTGAGAGACAAAATTAGATATGCCCCTTTAAGCTGCTCGCTTAAAAGGGCATTTTTTATAGAATACATTATATTAGCCGAAAATTATTTTTTCGATTCGAGCATAAACTTCTTCGACTTCCGCATTCCCGTCAACAGAGTGTAATTTGCCGCGTTCTTGAAAGAATGCAAGCAGCGGTGCCGTCTCATTATTATAAATAGCCAAACGATCAGCGATTACTTCACGCGTATCATCTTTGCGGCCCCGCAAAAGCATACGATTGATAATTTCATCATTATTCACATCAATATTGACAACAATATCAACATCTGTTCCTTGCTTTTCGAGAATTTCTTGAAGGGCATGTGCCTGTGATGCAGTTCGGGGATAGCCATCCAATATATATCCCTGTGCATATTCCGTCTTGGCGATAGTTTCAGCAACGATACCGGTGACGATTTCATCTGGAACTAATCGCCCGCTTTCCACATATTCTTGAGCGGTTTTTCCCATGGCAGTGCCTTCGCGGATTGCTGCACGGAATGCTTCGCCGGTTGACAAATGTTTAATATTTTTTCTTTCTGCCAAAAGTGCAGCTTGAGTTCCTTTTCCCACCCCGGGAGCACCGAAGAGTATAATCACCATAATGCCATCGCAATGATTTGTGAGTAAAATACATATACCGAAACATTGATGCAATCGAAAGCAGGAAAACATTTTGCCTATTCCATCAAAGTACATGACTCATGTCTAATGTAACCATAGTCCAAAAGCCAAGGTTTGATACCCGTATATGATAAACTTTTCTACAAAGATACGTTAGTGGGACGGACATTCAAAAAACTGAAACCGAAAAGCGGCTGTGAGGCAGATGAAATGCTAACAATATGGCATAGAAATTCCGCAACAAAATTTACAAAAAATAGCGTATTAGTGGATGCAACACGAAAATCCGTACTTCTACTTATCTATTGTTTGACAAAAAAGCACAATTTTTGTAGTGTTATGAATGCAGCATATACTCAACTACAACTCATCGAAGCTGAACTACAATCTCGGTATTCAGCGGCAATAGCAACAGGAAATCGTAAAATTGACCTTGAAGGCGTCGAGGAAAAAGTACGTTCCCTCTTTTCTCACAATATCACTCTATTACGGTCAGTGATGGGATTTCGTATGCACGCACTTCCTTTATCCCAAGCGGACTTAGCCGAATTGATGGGTTTGTCATTACCAACGGTAAACAAATGGGAAAATGCCGTAGCCCTACCGAATCGCTCGGTATTGACACGTCTTGTCGGTCATATCAATGCGATACTCGTTCCTCGCCCGCCGGTGCAAGAAGCCGATGTGCTTTTTACTTCTTTATTGCGGACATTCATTCCTGCCTCTTTGCATGAAAGAACGCCATCTTTTGTACCTGAGCCGCGATTTGGTGCTCATACTTGCTTTATTGAATGTACATTCACAAAATCCGATATTGTGTTTCATCAGCGAACTTCACCCTCGCTTGTCAAGTTCACATTACACGACATCGTCTGGGAACATGATTGGAATGAATTTTCGCAACCGTTAGACTATGCCTTGCAATCCGGTGTTTCTTGCTCAGGTTTTTTTTCGGTTACCGTAGATAACCATAAGCGATTTTTCGATGTCATGCTCTATCCAAACATCCATGAGGCAATTGTGCAATGTATTGGAATGGAAGTCACGAGCCGCCACAACAGATATAGAGCATTTAAACAACAGCATGAAACAGCGACTTTGCGCATAGCCGATATGACAATTGATTATCAACAGCAAAGACTTAGGGCTCATGAATCACAAAAAGCCAAAGAACGCTCCGATAATCGTTGCGATATTCTTCGGTCCATGGCGGACAATGCGGACAACTGTCTTTTAGTCATTGATAAAAAAGGAATTATCATCGAAGCAAACATAAGAAGTATAGCGGTGTTTTCCTTTGATTTCGATATAATTGGGCATTCATTGTTTGCAATCACAACATCAACAGACAGGATATCTGATCACAATGAAGAATTGGTGAACCATATTCACAATCAGACATATCTACGTGTTTCATTACAGGTACAGAACAAAGAAATGATTGCTTCATTTTCGCCGATTTGGGCGGGCGGATTGGAGTATTATATCGTCAAGTTTGAGAATACTCACACCAATCATGTATAAAAAACAATGGTAAATCATTGCTCATACTTTATTTCTGTATTGTCAAGAACTTTTTTTTTTCTAATTTTGCAAGCTAAATTTTTACAATCAAAAGAAAAGCCGGAGACAAAGAATGCTTACACAAGAGCGTAAAGCGGAAATCGTTGCTAAATTTGGTGGTTCTGCTGCGAATACGGGCTTACCCGAGGTGCAGATAGCCCTTTTAACCGAGCATATCGGCGATTTGTCCAAACATATCGAACAAAATCCGAAAGATCATCACAATCGTCGTGGTCTTATCAAAATGGTAAGCAAGCGTCGTAAATTGCTTGATTATCTTACACACACAGACGTTAAGCGTTATCGTGCAGTAATTGCCGCACTCAACATACGTAAATAATTATCTTCCCAACGGCACAGTTTACTGTGCCGTTGCTATTTTATACACCGCGCAGTTTATAAGACTTACATTTGACAGGCACAAACACAATGGAGATACCGTTACTCTGAGTGAAGAGCAGAACCGAATCTACACCGGATTTACTCTCCGCTCAGAACTTCGACACTCTCCTTGCTTTATGCCTGAAACTGCGCATATATTTCTCTATTTATATGATGCATACAGTAACAATGCAACTCAATGGCAAAGACTATTCGTTTGAAACAGGACGTTTTGCCAAACAAGCTAATGCCTCCGTTATGGTGCGCTATGGCGACACGATGGTATTAGTCACAGCGACATGTGCCCACACTCCAAAGGACATTGATTTTTTACCGCTCACGGTTGAGTACCGTGAAAAACTCGGCTCGGCAGGTAAAATTCCCGGAGGTTTTTTCAAACGCGAAGGCAGGCCCTCCGAAAAGGAAATACTCAGTGCAAGACTGATTGACAGACCGGCACGACCATTGTTTCCCAAAGAATGGCGGCATGAAACCCAGATTGTGGCTACAGTCTATTCTTTTGACGGTGAACACGATGCCGATACGCTCGCAGCAACCGCCGCCTCAGCAGCATTGATAATTTCCGATATTCCTTTCAAAGGACCATACTCTGAAGTAACCGTAGCTCGTGTGGATGGCGAATTTATCTGTAATCCCACATACACACAATTGGAAGCTTCGGATCTTGAAATGACCGTCGCCGGCACTGACACAGCACTTAATATGGTTGAAGGAAGTTCCAAAGAAATTTCCGAAGATGATTTCCTTGCTGCTTTAGAATTTGCCCATGATAATATTCGTGCCCTCAATAATTTACAAAGAGAATTGATGGCATTGTCAAGCAAAGAAAAAATTGCTATCATTGCCGAAGAGGTCAATGAAGAACTTGTCGAGACCATTAAACAAACTATTACGGACAAAGTTCGCGCCCAAATACGCACTGAATCTGGCAAAGAAGAGCGTTCCGCATTCCGTGTTGCTATTGAAGAAGAAGCGACAAATGCTGTCAATGAAAAAATGCCGCTCGAAGATGAAAAAGAAATAGCTCTCCGCAAAAACAAAATTGCCAAGATTGTTTCTAAAATCGAAAAAGCCGAAATGCGACGTATGATTATTGATGAAAATCGTCGCCTTGATGGTCGAAATACCACACAAATCCGCCCTATTTCTGTTGAGACAAGCATCTTACCGCGCGCGCACGGCTCGGCACTGTTCACCCGTGGCGAAACTCAGAGTCTTACAACGGTTACTCTTGGCACAAAACTCGACGAACAATTGGTGGACGGGCTTTTGCCGACATCGTATCGTCGCTTTATGCTTCATTACAATTTCCCTCCTTTCAGCACAGGCGAAGTGGGAAGAATGACCGGTACAAGTCGCCGTGAAATCGGACATGGTAATTTGGCAGAACGTGCTTTACGTATGGTCGCTCCAAAAGAAGAAGATTTTCCTTATGTTCTCCGCATCGTTTCTGATGTTCTCGAATCAAACGGTTCATCATCTATGGCAACAGTATGTGCGGGCAGTTTGGCAATGTTCGATGCCGGGGTGCCATTCAAAAAAGCGGTTGCAGGTATAGCCATGGGACTAATCAAAGAAGATGACGGTGTGGCAATTTTATCCGATATCCTTGGTGATGAAGATTTCCTCGGCGATATGGATTTCAAAGTTGCAGGTACTTCCGACGGCATCACAGCCTGCCAAATGGATATTAAAATCGAGGGGCTAACCATAGATATTATGCGTAATGCACTCTTGCAGGCACGCGAGGGCAGACTTCATATTCTCGATAAAATGAATGAGGGACTCGCCGAACATCGTAATGAATTGTCGGATTATGCACCGCGTTTAACAACCATGTATATTCCTGTGGAAGCAATCGGAGCTGTTATCGGCTCAGGTGGCGAGTCTATACGTTCAATTTGTGCTGATACCGGCACGGAGATTAACATTGAACAAGACGGAAAGGTAGTGATCGCAGCACGTTCCAATGAAGCAGCACAAAAAGCCATGAGCCGTATTGAAGATATTGTCAGACCACCGGAAGTAGGTCGTGTCTATACCGCAAACATTAAAGAAGTGCGTGAGGGCTTAGGGCTTATCGTAGAATTTTTACCGAAAACAAAAGGGCTTGTCCATATTTCACAAATCGGCTATGAAGACTATGAAAATCTTGCCGACGGCTTCAAAAATGGTCAACAGATAGAAGTCAAGTTACTTGAAATTCAACAAGACGGTAAATTCCGACTCAGCCGCAAGGCATTACAAGAAAGACCGGAGGGCTATGAAGAACGTCGTCGTCCGCGTGAAGACAGGGGTGACCGCGGTTTTGACCGCCGCCACGACGACCGTCGCCATGATGATAGAAGAGGTGGAGGCGACCGCCGTCATGATGATAGAAGAGATGACCGCCGTCATGATGATCGCAGAGGTGGAGGCGACCGCCGACATGATGATAGAAGAGATGACCGCCCAAATCGTTTTTAATAACGCCATCATAATCAAATAAAAAAAGCCGTTCCTTTTTGGGACGGCTTTTTTTTTCTCATCGTAATGTGAGTAGCATTTATCGAATTACAATCAGCGAGGTAGTTCTATAATTAGTACCATCAAAAAGCGTACAATAATAGACACCATTAGGAAGTTGCGAAGTATCAATTGTTTGTTGATAATTCCCTCCTTCATGATCGCTTTTATCAACTAATTTAATAATTAAACGACCTAAGGCATCGTTAAGCGACAATTGGACAAACCCTTCTTTTTCTACATGATAATAGACAGTTGTACTATTGTGCGCAGGATTAGGAACTACTTCCAGCATAGAAGAGAAGGTATATTCGGAAGTCTGTTTTTGTACATCAAGATATTCAAATCGACGATTTTTCATATATGATTGAGAATTGCAATCATTGAGCGTAATTGTTTTCGGACTGACAGATGTAGTACACGTAAAAGGAAAACCGATTTTTAATTCAACATTTTCCGGTATTTCTACATCAGGATCTACATCAATAGAGTAACCCGCCATAATAACTATATTTGAGCCCTTATTAAACACCGTACCACTTTTAATTTTTATCGTTCTCCAAGCAGATCTATCACTTGAAATGGGATTCGGTTCTGTAATTGGGCTTAACACTACATCTTTCTTAATGCCCGGAATTGTTGTTGGTATAGCAAAATGGTTAAGCATTGAAGTATGAGTCGTATAATCATATTCCTGTTCATTGAATTTATACACACCTTCCCAAATGACTTTTTGCTTTGACTCATTGTGATCATTTCTCTTTAAAAATGCAAGTATTTTCAGATAATACCTCGGAAATATTTGTGTTTCCGGATTGTTAGACTCGCATGGAGTATAGAATCTCGGATTAATTTCTTTAATACATCCGATTGGAATAAAAGGAGTTGATGCAACTCTTTCATTTTCCCAGTGAAAAAATTCACTATAAGGATACGCAAATGTAATACCGTCAATAGGCGGACCTTCATTACAGTCTAACTTATCGGTACCAAAATCAACAATAAGTGATGCCGAAATATCAAGATCGGAAGGACTCAGAGAAAGTCCCGCTGCGGGGTTAATCACATATTCAATATCATCAAGTATTTTTGTATAATATAAAACTCCATAATTTGGACCCATTGTATGATGATAATATTTATGGGTTTCAATTCTTGGTGTTTTCCAAAGGTTCATTACTCCCATAGCGTGATTATAGTAAGGATACTGATAGTTTACGTTGTTTAAGTTAGGAATATTCGAGCCCGGATTCCAGATTATTAGTTCTTTTCGATCGCCTGAATATACAATTTCTCCTTCAACACTATAGATCGAATTCATGACGATTGGAGACATCGAAACCTTTTGTTGATTTGATACCACATTTGACGACGAGCCACCGGAACTAAAATAATCTAATGAAGAAAAAGCTGAGCCTATATATGGAAAATCCTTGAAAACACTTGTGGAGCTATGCAATTTACCCTGCGCATAATTCATTGATTGATCAATAATATCTAAATTTGATTTTGCAATTTCCTTATTTTTTTCGACTTCTTGCTTCATTCCATCCGAAACGATGGGTACAACGGAATGATACTCGTCAATAAGATTTTTAGTAGAATTAGCAAAAGAACTAACTGAGCTACGTATTTCTATTGCTTTTGGGGAAAGTGTATTAGTCTTACCATTTATTTCACCAAGCGAGAACGATGCATTTCCATTTTGAATAAAATTTTTCTGACTATTATAGCTTTCGCTTCCATTCGCCCTTTCACGACCGTCAACAATGCTTCTTATTACATTAATGATCGGCTTATTTATATTATGAACTGATATAGAGAGTTTAGATGGTTGAAAACAGGTACATGGATCATACATTAATGCGAAATCCGCATAATACCACGTAGCCGCATTTCCTAAATATTGTGACCAACCGCTCAACCGTGCTTGCTTTTCTTGACTGTTATCTCCACGAAAATCATCAAGTGCATTCAAGGGTTTTATCTCCGTTGCATAAGCCAGATCTAATAGAGATGTTTGAATAAATTCGTCAGCTCGAATAAATTTTACAGAAATTTTAGTCGTATTACCACTAATAGCACCAATATTAACAAATACTCTCAAGAGACCACGATAACGATTATATAAAATAAGATGAGGATAAGCGGCTTTTTCGCCGGGCCCGGGTGGTACGCCTCGAGGAATTCCATTATCAGTATAACCGAAATCCTGATGTATCAATTCCCATCCATCTTCGGGCAAATTGTCTATGCGAGCATTAAATTGTCTCTGTATACTAAAAATATTTGTTCTTGGATTATTGGTTTCAAAAAAAGGCGAGGTTAAAACTTGATTATTGATAAGTACTGATGAATTAAGTGGAAATCCCCGAGCATCTACGTTATTTCCTATCCAATTAAAAATTGCGCCATTATGCGGGTGAGCAGTATTTTTATCTAATCCATTCTTTTTCGACGGTTTTTCTGTATTTTCAGGATTATTGGGATCGGTACTAATTATTTTATTTTCATCACAATTCGACTGTGAAAATACAATTGAAGTGTTACAACAGATGAATAATACTAAAATAAGAAATAATTTCATTGCCGCACTCCCTTGAATGTGTGATATTTTCGTATTTTTTTATCTTTTAAAGGAATGTCTTGATTTTGATCCACAACATCATAATGAATGACAATATGATTCCTATCAGGATACAATCTTCCAGTACCTCGAGGATCCCAACATAAATCTCTCATTTGATTTGTGTAAACTGTACCAAATACTATTCCGTAGGATGACAATGCATATACTGATTTCTCAGCAATACTTGTTGTATCAAAACATCCTTTATTGATATTCATGATTTCAACCCATGATCTACCTCTATATTCTGTGGATCGTATGGTGACGGTAAAGGTATCTTTCGGATTATCAAGATTATATCCTTTATATGATCCTAAAATTGATAATTCACTCAGAGAACCTAAAACTGTTACATACTTTGTCACTGTATCAATACCTTTATCTCCGGGATTACATTCTGTATCAACAGCATTATTTTTCACAATTAATCGGATTGGTATTGTACCTTGGGTACCTATAAAGTTTAATCGAAATTTTTTCGTATTCCATGTTCTTTCATCGTTGCCTACTTTCCAACTATATTCACGATTATCTTGAACGGCTTCAAACTCTATAGTATTATTAGGAAACACAGTATCCGTATAAAACCATACTGTATCGGAAAGAATTTCTTTCATAGTAAAATCGGCGGATGTCCGTAATTTTCCGGCACATGGGTCGGTGGGGGGCGGTTTTACGGGAACATCATCGCCACCGCAACTGTGTAACATAAGAGCTACAACACAAGCCAATGTATAAAATAATCTTTTCATCATTATTTCACCTCCAAAAAAAACTCTTTAAACCTTCATTTGTACATATGTAATTGGTTTTGGAAATACACAAGTACCTATTTAGTGTTCAAGATAACAATAAAAACGACTCAGAAACACTGTGTTACGAAAATTTAACATTGGATATTTCAATCACTCCTTATCAGCTCTTGTTTCATTTGTAGTGAAAACAACGTCATATCCAATGAAAAACACACCCTTTTATTATATGAGAACCACTCTGATTATGAGCACTATAATTTTCATAACATATAAGGATGCCTAACACCGAAACATGGAAGGACACTTCGTTCAAACTATACATACGCCCAAGAACATCCCATTTCCGTTTATGAATTGGCACAGTATGCAGACATATCTGAAATGTTATATCTACTTCAGATTCACTGAAAGACTACAAAATTTAGTTCAATGCGTTGATATTACATTATTCACTTATACCAATCTCATTCGCTAACATTTCTACATAATACTTCCAGTCTATGTCTTTAGCAAGATCACTTTTTTCAAAGTGCGTATTCAGAGATGGTTGTGCCGCCCACAGCTTTTTTGATGATTTAAATAATATATGAACAAGCGAAAAAAGATATAATTTTATAAAGATTCGCTTATGCAAAGGATCTTTTATTGCAGCAAACAAGAACGATGATGTCCACAGACCAAGTTGTGTAATTGCCAACCACATACTTGCATCATAATTGTTTTTCTTATATGTCAAAAAAATAGTTCTCACAAACTGTAATTGCTTTTTTGTGGTTAAAAATGTTAAACATGTTGCATTGACAGTTTTCCACATTTGTTTTCCTATCTGACGATACTCGCTTTTGTGTTGATGAATCGGCAAAGTATAATAATTAGGATGATCATAAGGCGTAACAAAATCCGCATCTTTCATGGAGGAAATGCATTGAAGAGATAATCGGATAGAATTGCGTAAATAAAAATAATCATCTTCTGCGAACATAATATTTTCGGAAAAATCTTGTTTTTCGAGAATGAGTATCTGTTGTTCGAATGTCAGAGCATTGCCAATTCCGGGAAAATGTAAAAATGTCATGAATTCCGGTTTACAATGACGTAAACACATTGCTTCATAGTCAGCGGGGCAATTATCAAAAAGTATCCAGATGTGATACTGTAATCCTTCAAGTGCTTGCATGAATGAGGCAAAACACAGCTCTGCCATTTTCATTTTATCATCAGAAAAATAAGCGGGTGTCTTTGATATTCCCGGATAAATTCTATAAGCTACGGCTATTGTTTGCGACATAATTCATCAATAAATGAACGGAGTGAATACCAGATTTCTTTGGACGTTTTGTAGTAAAGATATTTATTCTGAAAGATATTTTTCTTAAAAATGAGAAATAACACTCTAAACAGCACAGATTTCAGATATGCAAATGTCATTTCCCAATTTTGCATTTTCACCAATGTTCGATGCGAAGAATATTGCGATGCACAACGCAACATTCCGGAATAAAGATGCTTGAGATAAAAGACATTTGCTCCACCGGCACCTTGAGAACTTTTGCCGCGATAATGAATCACTGTAGCATTAGGAACTATATAACACTTATGGCGCATAAGCGAGTACACACGACGACAGAAATCAGTTTCTTCTCCATAAAAGAAGCACCGTTCGTCGAATCCGTTTAGTGCATCAAAGACACTTTTGCGTATCAACATAACGGCACCATCCACATATTGAACGGCAAAAGGTTTTGTTGGGCGAAAGAGCTTATAGCGTAATGCGAGCAACTTGTGATATAATGTCACGAGAAATAAGCCATCGGCAAAAGTGTGTTTCAGTGAAGGAAAACTGCCATAACTTCGCTGCCATGAAAAATCGTGATACAGTTGTTGCATTCCCCATACTCCGCCATCAGGTAATGACTGCGCCGTTCTAACAAAATCCCAGATGCTGTCCGATACAAAACGGGTATCGGCATTTATAAGCAACATATAGTCACTATCCAACAATGATGCAGCAATATTAATGGCATGGGCATAGCCCTTGTTTTCCTGCAAAATATGCAATACAATAGAGGGATACTCTTTTTGCATGAGTTCATGTGTAGAATCGGTTGAGCAAGAATCAACAACAACAATATGTTCCATGGGGATACTATTGGCTTCAATCAAAGATTGTATGCATTGATGCAACAAATCTGCGGTGTTGTAAGAAACAATACCCACGCCGAGTACAGCTTTTGGTTGTGTTGTTGTATCCACTAAATACTCTATTGGGAAAAGAAAAAAGCCGTTTACAATCATAAAACGGCTTTCGCAGTTGAAGTTTCGTCGGGGTGAGAGGATTCGAACCTCCGACCTCCTCGTCCCGAACGAGGCGCTCTACCGGGCTGAGCCACACCCCGAAACTTGGAATGCAAATATAACCGATTCTTCCAATTTTGACAAATGTACAGCACTTTGAAGCGCAGAGTTTTTGTCAAATCACACACTATGAATAACTTTTCACTTACAGATAATTGTGAATTCAGAAAAAAAGCACGATATTGCGAGTCTGAAAAAGACTACTTTCAGATTAGTTCCATATATATAAAGGAAACACAATGATACTTTTCAAATCAAAACCTATGCGTTTGTCTGTTTCGATAGCATCCGTATTGTTGCTGATGAGTTTTGTGTTCTCTAATAAAGTGAGTATTACTGCTCATGATATTTCAGCTCAACAAAAGATTGTTCCGACAAAACCGGAGCCATTGTTTACCGATGCAGAACATGATTTTGTCCAAGTAGGAGAAGCATCATGGTATGGGGCAGAATTTCACAATCGCCCTACAGCAAGTGGCGAAATGTTTGACATGAATGGCTTGACCGCTGCTCACAAGACATTACCGTTCGGAAGCTTAGTCGTTGTTACTAATAATGTTACAGGTAACTCAGTCTTGGTAAAAATCAATGACAGAGGTCCCTTTGTCCGCAAACGCATTATTGATCTTTCTCAAAAAGCAGCATCAATTCTTGGCGGTTCGCTATTTAAGATTCAAATAGAAGCTTATACTCCCGGTTCATTTGCCTCAGCTGACGAAAACGATAAAGTATTGGTTTTCTCTGATAAGTCAGAAGCTCTGCTTGTGAACAATTCTTCAACACGAGATATAGAAACCCATGCAAACTTCGGTGTTGCAATGGCAAGACTTTCGCAATTATCCAAATCAAATGAGCTAAAGAAGTATTCGCTGAAACCAATGTGGCAAGACAATGGTTCACGTGATGTTGTCCGATATGTCATTACGACTATAGAAACTTCACAACCGACATTGCCGGAATTGTTCTAACACACCTATTTTCAAACAAAAAGGGGTACCACGTTTAGTGAGTACCCTTTTCTTTTGTCGAATCTCTCAACGATTGTCTTTCTTCATACGTTTCTAATTTTTTCGTAATTTGCACTTTCATTCAATCCACACATACATTCATGAAAATTTCATTGATACGTACAATCGTACTTGGCTCAGTACTTTGCACCTTGACTTTATTGCAAAGTTTTCAATGTGCCTCACCCAACATGACCAATGGTCGTGAGTCATATCGTAAAAAAGATTATTCCAACACTATCAAGCTCATGCAACTTGAGGTAGAGAAAAATCCCCAAAACGCTGAAGCGTGGTATTATCTTGGTGCTGCCCAACGAAACATAAATGACTATCAAAGTGCTGTCACCTCCATGACCAAAGCTCTAGATAATGCCCAGGATTTGCCAATCAAAAAAGACATTTTGATTGAGCAATACAATTTATGGGTAGCTATTTATAATGAGGCGGCAAGTTTAACAACCTCTATACAACTTGGTAAGTCCAAAGATGCCAAACAACTCAGTAACCTTGTGAATATGTGTATTGCTCTTCGTCCGGAAGATTACAATGTGTATTCATGGCTCGGTGGGGCTTATGAAATGATTGCCGACACGTCGTCTGCTTTAACGACATATTCTAAGTTTATGGATGCTGATGCGACCGCACTGCAATTTGCAAAATCAAAATCGGTGTATATGAAACAATCACGCGAAGAGGTGTTGTCAAAATTAGGTAAGCCAATTAAAACAAAAGGTTTTAAGTCTGGAAAAGACTCCATCGTCTATGATTTATTCACCGTCGGCAATGATAAAGTTCATGTCCTTAGCGAAGAACAAAAAAACAAGACCTTCGCTGTGCAGGGTTGGAGAGTGAACCTTCCGACAAATCGAGCAGATGGCGAAGCCGAAAGGGCATATACGATGGACATTGCTCCGTACACGGCGACAACAAACATCTATTACAGAAAAAAAGATTTTAACAAAGCTTTGGAATTTATCGAAAAAGCTACAATACTCACCCCTGATGATCCACAAATAAGCAATTTCAAATTACAGATTTATGATAATCTCGGGCGAAGCAATGAAGTGCTCAAAACATTGGAGGAATTGGTCAAAGCAGAGCCAAACAATAAGGTCGTTCTGACTCAATATGCTTCCGGTTTATCGAAAGCAAAAAAACAAGAAGAGGCAATCAAATACTATGAAAAAGCATTAAGTATTGATCCGAATTATGATATTGCATTGTATAATATTGCCGCCGAATACAAAAACAAAGCGAGTGAATTACAAAAAAACGAAAAAGAGAAACGCGAGAAAGATGCTAAATACAAAGAAAATGAAAGTATGTACTTCCCTATCTTATCCAAATCGGCAGAGTATTTTTCGCGCTATAAGAATCTGCCGGAACACCGTCGTGATTTCTCCCTATTAGTCCAACTTTCTAATATTTATGAAGTTACACGTGACATTACCAAACTAAAACTAACAATAGCAGACCTTGAGTCTATAGAACCGGAACACAAAACTAATCCAACATACTACGAAATTATGGGTGGTATCTATTTGCGTCAAGGACAAAAAGACAAATCGA
>JAYRWZ010000398.1:0-5565 GCA_041917875.1 Chloroflexota bacterium
AAACGTCCCACCAATAAGAAATACCTCTACGGCTGGATCATCCGTGCATTAGAATATCATTCATAACACTTAAAAAAAATCGTCATTTGCGGGATAAAAGTGTCTAGAATTTAGTATCTTGACTCTTGGTTCTTGGCTCTGATGTCTGAACAAAAATATGGAAGTAATAACAATAGAATCCAAGGCATTCAAAGACCTAATGGAAAAGGTTAATACCATTGCCAAATTTGTAGTCAACTATCAACCAGAAGAAATTAACGAAGAAGAAGCTTGGGTGGACGGTTATGAAGTTTGCACATTTCTGAAAATAAGTGAACGTACACTTCAGAGGCTTCGTACTAAAGGACTCATTTCTTATTCTATAATTTCCGGTAAAACCTATTACACCATTGCCGAGGTAAAACGCATATTGAAAGAACGTTTGGTAAAAAGCAATCAGGAAGCCCTTGATAATTTAATCGAAAGCCACAAAACCTATGTTGAGCAAAGAAGAAATACTCGCACGAACAGATAAAGGCTTGAATGTATTCAAACATTATCTGCCGTTTCCTTTTCGTGTTGGACGTAATTTTCTCAATCCATTGTACGAAGATAAAAAACCTTCCTGCAATGTATATTTCGATAGAACAAACGATCAGTACAAGTTGAAAGACTATGGTAACGACAACTACAGCGGGGATTGCTTCCACTTTGTTGGCAAAATACTGGGAACTGATTGCCGTCATGCAGACAGTTTCATTGAAATCCTCCAAAAAATAAATCTGGATTTATGCCTGGGACTGGTACTGGATAATGCTTCAAGCAACCACTCCCCAAAATCCATCTCCCCATTGTCCTCAACGTCTCAAATCTTAAATCCCCCTTTAGGGGGTTGGGGGGCGTCACCCAAACCAATCAAACCGTTTACTATTAAAGTTAAACCGTTTTCTGAATCGGAATTCAACTATTGGCAGCAATATGGAATATCACTTGATATCCTGAAAAGATACCAGGTTGTTTCTCTAAAAGAATTTAGTTCCGAAAACAACGAAGGTAAACCCTACAAGCTTACTCCCTCTGATAATGAACCAATCTTTGCATATCAGGGAAAGCGGTACTTGAAGCTTTACAAACCTTTTTCGGCTGTTCGTTTTCAGTATGCTGGCGATCTGGGCGACAAATATTGTTTCGGACTGGAGCAGCTGCCACCCAAAGGAAATATCCTTTTTATCACCGGTGGTGAAAAAGATGTATTGAGTTTAGTAGCAAAAGGTTTTACAGCAATTTGCTTCAACAGCGAAACATCCAATATTCCTCAGAGTATTATTCGGAAATTGTCTTACCGCTTTAAGCACGTTGTTATTTTGTACGACTGCGATAAAACCGGTATGGAAGCATCTGCCAAACACGAACAGCTATTATCTTCACTTGGAGTAAAAAGAATGGTGCTTCCTTTGAAGGGAAGCAAAGATGAAAAAGATATTTCCGATTATTTCAAACTCAGAAATACGAAGGAAGATTTTCAAAAGCTCTTTATTCTGTTTCTTGATACCATTTATGCCGAAACCATGGCAGTCTTAAAATCATGCGAAATAGATTTTACCAAACCACCAATATCAGCCGAAATGACAATTTCAATCAATAATGTCCCGCTTGGTACACAAGGCAATTTATGCTGTATTACCGGAGGAGAGGGGACTGGCAAAAGTAACTATATATGTGCTCTGATTGCTGGAACGTTGAATACAGATGACGATGATATCGACACCTTGGGAACTCATATCAAACCCAACCGGCAGTGTAAAGCCGTTTTGCTTTACGATACCGAACAATCAGAACTACAACTTTACAAAAACACCATGAACAGTCTCAAACGGGCAAAGCAGAAACATTTTCCGGAGAGCTTCAGGGCGTATTGCCTCACGGGAATGTCCCGTAAGGAACGCCTACAAGCAATTATCCAAAGTATGGATAAATTCTTTTATGAGTTTGGTGGTATTCATTTGGTAATTATTGATGGTATTGCTGATTTAATTCACTCTGCCAATGATGAAGCCGAAAGCATCCGTATTGTGGACGAACTCTACCGTTTGGCCGGAATATATCAGACTTGCATTGTCTGTGTGCTTCACTTTATCCCTAACGGGTTAAAGCTTCGCGGACACTTAGGTTCAGAGCTTCAACGAAAATCTGCCGGCATTCTCTCCATTGAAAAAGACGACCAACCCGGAGTTTCCGTCGTGAAAATGTTGAAAGTTCGCGACGGTAGTCCATTGGATGTTCCACTTATTCAATTTGCATGGGATAAGAAAGAAGAAATGCATGTCTATCTGGGCGAGAAAACCAAAGAAGAAAAGGAGAAGCGCAAAGAAAACGAGCTTTCCGCCACCGCCAAGTCAATCTTCGCACAAAAACGCTACTACACTTATCAGGAACTAACCGATAAACTGCAAGAATACCTGGATGTAAAAGAACGCACCGCCAAAGGCTATATCAAATTCATGCGCGAAAAAGACATTATCCTCAAAGACCCTTCAAAAACAAATTATTTTGTGATTGGCCATAGTTAGGGTTTATTGCTATGGCTTTGTCATGGAGTAGCTATATAAATCGTCAGACAGTGTCCGACGATTTTAAAGCGGTAAGGTTTCATCAGTAATTTTATTACTTGGCATGGTAATTTCTTTGCCACGGAGTGGCTAAATGTGAATAACCCCCAGTAAGTGAAACGTAACTGGGGGATGAAAACACACTCTCTCACACCAACCCCGGACGGGGTTGAACTGATTTAGTAACTTTCTGCAATATATACCGAAAATTGATACATATCGCAATAAGTTACTCTTACCCCAAACGGGGTTGAACGATCATAGCTTTTTCATATTTTGGCAGCGATAATATCCGAAAATCGGTTATTATCGCTGCCATTTTATTTTAAACCCCAATTATTCCCACTTAAATTCTGCTTACTTGCAGTTTAGTAGAAAATACTTTCTTGAAAAAGACTCTTTGTGGAAATTATTTTCTACTAAATCCTTGAACTTTCTTTTTTGTGGAAAATATTATCTTGTTTAAAAAGTATTTGGATAGTGTGGTTGATAATCAACTAATAATTAGCAAACAGATAATGGAATAAAAAAAGCAGAATGTATTCCTTTCAAATAAAAGCCAATCAGGTATATTTTGTCGCAATTATTTGCAATATTTGCGACAAATTATCGGCAGTAACTCAAATTTACTGCTGATAATTTAGGTGAAATATCAAGTGTTTTGCGTCGTTTACTTGACACTTTCTTGTTCTGATTCACTGGGTATCAATGAGGCTATAAACAAAGTAAAATCTGTAACATCCCCCTGAACACTTGTTTTTTCCAAAGCGGCCATATATTCAGCCCTTCTTTCAACAGGAATAATGGTCCAATCATACCCACCTGATATAAGTTGCGCGTTCATTAGAAAGCGGGCAATACGTCCGTTACCGTCCATATAAGGGTGAATATATACGAAAAAGAAATGACCCAACACAGCACGAACAGAAGCTTCCGGCTCATTTTTCAACAAATCAAATAAAACAGGCATTGCATCTCTTACAGCATCGGGATTCAATGGAGTATGCATAGAGCCACGGATATATACTTGTTGAGTTCTGTATCCTGCTAAATCTGTTGGTTTGAGCAAGCCGGCCACAACGCTGGGTGAAAATAGTTCCCGATACCAGGCTCTATGGTCGTCATCTACAATCTCACCTGCATTTCCACCCTCAATAACTTTTACAATACTTTCTTTTACTGCTTGAAAAGCCTGCCAATATCCTCTGGCAGCCATAGCATTCTTTTGTTCCATGTCAGAAATATTGTTTTCTGGCTCCCAGCTTCCACTTCTTACTTTCTCAATCAAATCATCCGTTACCTTATAACCTTCTATAGAGAGCGAGTGATAGGCATCCAGTTTATATTGTTCGTCCAAATGCCTCATATAAGTTTCAATATCTATAGACACTTTAGTTGTCTTCGGGAAATTTGCCAATACCACTTCTCTCATGGTATTCCACATCAACCTTAGTCTTACGGCATAAGGAGAAGAAGTGCGCGTATAAGCAATGGTAGTCATATCTGTAAATGGATCTTCTTCCCGGACAACATAACCTATACTTTTCATGGTGTTCATAATCTCATCCGCAATAGCTGCATTACCTATATTACGGAATGCACCGGCAAGCCTGCCTGCTTTTGTTGTCTGTCCTTTTTCAAGTAAAATAGTTAGTATATTGGATGCGTCTGGCAGAAGCGACAAACAAGTCCGGGCACTAATACTGTCTAGCCTGAAAAAATCCGGACTACACTCAATCAAAGCTTCAGCTAAAGAATATAGATTCAACCCATATTGAGGTTCTTTTATTATTGGATTTCCAATCGAAGTCTTGATATCAAGCAAGCTGGTATTGTGAAGTAGACTTCTGACATTGTTTGTGGCTTTTGGGGAACGAATAATGGCTTGCACAGGCACAGTTCTATTTCCACTATGCAATGCCAAAGACTGTTCAGCCGTTAAACACCAGTCATTTTCAAACCGGGATTGAGCATACACAGAAATAAATTGCCAAAACGAAGTGTACCAATTAGTAGTATCTCCAGGCACACTGTCAGGTCGCGAAGCGATATACCAGCCTTTCAACACTTCCTGAAGAAAGCCATTATCAACCAGTCGCACTAAATGAACCCTCGATAGCTCCGAAGATTTAATAATAGTATGATTATTCTCTTGTTGAAACCTCTGTAATTCCTGAAGAGAATCAGCTAATTTTTCTTGTATTGTTGCCATAATATATCCATGTATTTAAGCATCACTATCCACACCACTACAATCCTGTATAGTTGCTAGTTTACGATGATGTTCTACTATTAGTTTTTTGTGTTGTACACTTATTAGTTTTTCGTGCTGTGCACTTATTAGTTTTTCGTGCAAAAATAGTCTAATTAATCCATATATACAACTACTTACAGAATAAAAAATAACAAAAAAAATATTTGTAAATAGCAGAATAGATTACTCAATAATGAGAATTTATGCATACATATCGTTAGTTTATTACTTGTAAATTAGTTGATACAATAGAACAGTATTGCGAAGTATTGTCGAATGCTGGGAAAAATTTATCATTAAAGTACAGAGCAAAAGAAACCTGGATGTATTCCGATGTCTTTATCTTTGATCAGTGTAGATATTTATATGATTTTTTACCGACAATAGACTTGTGGGAAAGTTTCTTTCAAAATTGGGCAAAACAAATAATTGTTAGAGGATGTATCGATGGTATAAGAAGAAACCATTTCCATATAAATACTGAATTATTCAAATGGGGCTTCATTGAAGGAGTACATGGTAATGAGTTTGGTCAAGCTATTTTAGCTGATAGAATTAATTTGAATGAAAAACCAGAGTAGATAATTTGTCAGCGGTCAGGTTTCACCTGAAAGCTTATTACGGGCAGCTCCGCAGGGCAAAATCACCGGCAGGCAAAAACCCTCACCCTTTCTCGCCAGCTCGCTGAGCATGTCGAAGCGCAGGGCTTGCACAGTCTTTTTG
>JAYRWZ010000399.1:0-5039 GCA_041917875.1 Chloroflexota bacterium
AGCTTTGGCTCAGATGGTTCACCACATAAGAAAAAACTCAAAATTAAAAAACCATGTCCCGGATGTTAATTTTATAGTAAATTTGTCATTGTAATATATATATTCAAATCAATACAGGAGAATAATTATGAAACAATTGCTTGTACTGTCGGTGTTAACGGCAGTTATTTTAGGTGGTTGTAAAGAACAACCAAGCGAGACCGTTGTCGATAATACGGCTAATTACAGTGTCATTGCCAATGGTACCGAGTATCTTACAGCAGAACAAGTGGAGCAGTTTTATCAACAGCCCAACTCATCTGGTCTTATTCGTTTGATGAGAACTGAATCTGATATTTGTTTCTGGAATAATGGGGTTTACGGACCGTATGACTTTGATGACTCGCATATAACAGATGCTATTTTTTGGAATAATGGTATTCGAGCCAACATTGGAGATCATTTTGAATTAAATGCAAGACCCATCAAACAATATGCTGATGGTACGGCTTATACTAATCTTGGTGGTGGTTTTGAAGCACCCATTTATTTAGGCGGAGGACTTAATCGTTTTGAGTTCATAAATAATGGCTTGTTTGGTGCGTTTAGAGATTCATTATCATTTGGTTCTCCAATCCACATCACAAGTCTTAACCGACTTGATACAGTTCATTCCAATCAAGATTTAACATTAAGTTGGGCAGGCGGAGTTGCTGTAGGCAAAATCAAAGTTTCTTTAACAGCTTCACGATTAGTAGATAATTATGTGAATAATGGTGAAACACATGGTATTCAATTTTATATTACTCCGAATGCCAATAAAACAATTACCATACACAAGGAAATGCTTCAGCAATTAAACACGACGCATGCCATTGGTAAATTTTATGATATATCATTAACGACGGCTGAACCTAAAATAATTACAACGCCTAATAATAAAACAATTAGTGTGCTTGGAGTCAGCAGACATGAAGTCACTATTGTCTTAAAGCACTAAAAGAACGTAGAGCATAATAGCAGAGTATATATGTTTATCAGATACAATCCCCAATGGAAAAACATTGGGGATTTTTATTTCTATCTGATTTTGTTATTGTTTTTATGAATACACGAATATGAGTTTTCCTTTCGGTTTAAACATTTCCCCATATACGCTAATAACAATAGTTGCAGTCATTGTGTCATTTATAGTGTTGTATCGTTTATCTAATAGATATTCAGTTGAATATTCTCCACTTCATTGGTTTTGGTTTTTTATTCTTCTTTGTTTCGGTATATCAGGAAGAATATTTGGTTATTTTCTCTATGATTATCCGAATACCTTTACATTACAAGGTGAAACAACGGTACTTGGTGGCATAATAGGAATTATGATTGTAAATATAAGTACGCTTCGATTAAAGAAATGGTACGTAAACATGAGTTATGTCGTTCCGTCAATATTGTGTTTACATATTATAGGTAAAATGGCTTGTTTAGCCGGAGGTTGTTGCTATGGCACGGAATCGGATGTACCGTGGGCTATATCATCTTCACATACATTGTGTACAAATAAATCTATTATGCTACATCCAACACAAATGTATGAATCTATGATTTTCTTATTTCCTTTTTTGCTTATATTTCGCTATCCAAATATAGTATTGCAACTCGTAAACAGACGATTGCTTTTCCCACTGTATGGAATCTATTATTCAATAGAGAGGATATTTATTGAAAATATTCGTGGTGACGCACAAACGCTCCATGTTTTTTCGATACAGTGTACTTTATCCCAATGTGTTGCTCTATTTATTTTGCTTGTTTCTTTGTTTTTATTGTGTTTTGAATATTATCAAAGTCGAACAAAACCATATTGATTATGATGATGGACGATATTGTACACCCTCTATACCGCCGCAATCGAAAAAAGTTCCATTTTTTATACCACTTTTTCTCATCTGTATTCCATTATGATGATCGTTGACGATGTTGTTTGCGCACAATGAGGCGGGCACCGGGTTTGAATGTTATATAATACCACATCCATTCAATCATCACGCGAAGCCGATTGCGAAATCCGATAAGAAAAAATACATGAATACCAGCCCACATCAGCCATGCTATAAGCCCTGATATATTAAATGTACCGCGTATGGTCATAATTGCTTTTGCTCTTCCTATTGTTGCCAATGTTCCTTTATCAAGATAGGTGAAGGGCTTCCTTTGCTTTTTGCCAAGGCGACGAATAATAATGGAAGCAACATAATGCGCTTGCTGCACGGCAACGGGACAGATTCCCGGTAATATTGACCCTTGCTTCTCTTCAAAATGAGCCGCATCGCCAATAACAAAAACATTCTCAAAATCGGGAACAGCACAATCACTCTCGACAATAGCTCTACCTTGTTGATCTAATGGTATGCCTGCTGTTCGTAAAAGGGGTGATGCTTCATTACCCGCAGCCCATATAATATTCGCACTTTCGATAATTTTTTGACCGTGCTTATCTTCCAAAGTCACCGTATGATCAGTCATATCAATGACACGTGATTCTACAATGATGGTCACACCAAGGTGTTCTAAATCTTTTTGTGCCTTTTCGGATAAAGAAGAGGGAAACGATGACAATATTCTTGTACCGGCATCCACTAAAAAAATGCGAATATCGGATTTACGCAATGGAGGGAAATCATGAAGCATGGCTTTTTCACCAATTTCTGCTAAAGCACCGGCTACTTCTACTCCGGTGGGACCTCCGCCAACAATAACAAAAGTCAAATATTGTTGTGCTTCATGAGTGCCATAGACATGCTCGGCTTTTTCAAAGGATAACAGTACTTTTTCACGAATATACAGCGCATCATCAAGATTTTTAAGACCGGGCGCATATTGTTCCCATTCGGGATGACCATAATAGGAATGACGCGCTCCCGGCGCAAGGATGAGATAATCATAATCCATTCTGCCTTGGTCGGCAAGAATTATATAATTTTCTTTTAAATGTAAAGACTGCACTTCGTCCATTTCGACTTTAATGGAGTTTTTTCCACGTAGAATAGTCCGAATAGGCGATGCAATATCACCGGGCGATAAAGCCGCAGTTGCAACTTGATAGAGCATCGGCTGAAAAAGGTGATGATTGGTTCTATCAATGAGGACGGTGTCTATATTGCTTTTATCTAAAGATTTAGCTGCATTGAGTCCGCCAAAACCTGCACCAACGATAACAACACGCGGATTTTTTCTCATGGTCATAGCTGTTCCTTATAGTATGGATATACTACGAAAATAAGAGAATAGTGCGAAATCGGTGCTTTTACTATAAAAGAATACGATTGTGCTGAACATTATTTGTTCTCTTCATCAACCGATACGTATCCTGTGATGAAGATTATCCTTGCCGCTGATGAAAATATATACCTTTATCATAGCATGAGAGGTAGTGTCATTCTCTCTCTTTTATTTTTTCTCCGAGTGCTTTTCCAAAAAATATGATTGAGCATTAAATGCCGGTTCTTCGGGATTTTTTTCAACGGTGGTATATGTCCCCGAGGGTAATAATACTCTTGACCTATTATTGTCTTTCCAATACGTTTCCATAATGTCTGCAATGGCGGTAAAGGCATCATTATCAAGAATAGGGAACATTATTTCCACGCGGCGAATAAAATTACGCGGCATCCAATCTGCACTTGACAGATATAATTCAGGAGAGCCATTATTACCGAAATAAAATATGCGTGAATGTTCTAAAAATCTTCCCAAGATGCTTCGTACTTCGATATTTTCACTCATATCTTTTACTCCCGGGCGCAAACAACAAACTCCACGAATAATTAATCGTATTTTTACTCCTTTTTGCGATGCTTTATAGAGTGCCCTGATAATGTCTTCATCAACAAGTGAATTCATTTTTGCAAAAATCATACCCGGTGATTCAATGCTATGGTTTTCGCTTTCGCGGTTGATAAGTCGCAGCACATCACTTTTTAAGGTTTTCGGTGCAACAGAAAATTGTTCCCATCTCGTGTGATTTGAATAACCTGTCAACATATTAAAGACATTGATGGCATCTTCGGCAAAATCCTCTCGCGCAGAAAAAATACCTATATCGGTATAAATTCGTGAGGTAGATAAATTGTAATTTCCGGTTGATAAATGAACATAAGTTTTTATCTTTTTTTCTTCTTTTCTGACAACCATAGCAATTTTGCAATGTGTTTTTAGCCCCACAACACCATAGACCACATGTGCGCCTGCTTGTTCCAATTCTCTTGCCCATTGAATATTATTTTCTTCATCGAATCGAGCTTTTAATTCTACGAATGCAGTTACTTGTTTCCCATGTTCTACGGCTTTTTTCAATACTTCCACTAAGGGAGAATTTTTTCCTGCTCTGTACAAAGTAATTTTAATGGCAAGTACTTTAGAATCATGTGCAGCAGCCATAAGAAATTTAATCACACTATTGCTGAATGAATCAAAAGGATGATGGACAACGATATCTTTTTTTGCAATATTTTCAAAAATTTCATCATCCGTGCCGATAAATTCCGGTAATTTCCGTGAGGATAATTTAGGATCTTTTAATTCGGGAATTTCAAGCCCAACAATAGCAAAAAATTCGGGGAAATTTAATATTCGATTTACCGTATAAACATCATAAGAATCTAAGCCGGTGGAAGTACGCAATAATGTGATAAGATGCTCAGGCATATCGCCCATTATTTCCATTCGTACCGGTGCAGCACCCCACGGTCTTTGTCTGATTTGTTCTTGCAACTCTGTTACCAAATCACTTGCTTCATCTTCGGCAACTTCCAAATCTGCATCGCGCGTCACCCGAAAGGCATAAGAACCTTCGATAGTAAAACCGGGATAGAGCACTTGTGAGTTTGCTTGAATTATTTCTTCAAGTAAGACAAAATGATAGCCCGAATTGCGCTTTAATCGGACAAAACGCGGTAAAACAGGCGGCAATTGTAACACGGCAATTTTACCACCCGTCGCGGAAGAATCTGCTTCATTGAGCATATAGACAATATTCAAACTTCTATTGAGAAGGCGAGGAAATG
>JAYRWZ010000400.1:0-4306 GCA_041917875.1 Chloroflexota bacterium
GGACGGCGATTTTATGAGCAGAAATAATATTCAAAAGGGGCAAATTACTTTGCATCCTGCGGGCATTCCCCATGGTCCGCATCCCGGAGCAATTGAACGCAGCATAGGTAAAAAAGAAACAGGTGAATTGGCAGTAATGATTGACCCTTTCAATCCCGTCAGTATTACAACAGAAGCATTGTCTCTCGAAGTCAAAGATTATTATAAATCATGGATGGAACAACCCGTCCAAGCATAAATAGTGATTTGCCATTATATTTACATAGTATATTTTTTCACATTCTTTTTTTTAGAAATAATACCATGAAAGATTTAACAACAGTACAAAATTATTCATACAGCACTGAAAAAGTATTTGCCGATGCAGAAGATTTTTTTCCTATCAATGGCACTGATTATGTTGAGTTATATGTGGGCAATGCCAAACAAGCCGCACATTTTTATAAAACAGCTTTTGGTTTTCAATCCTTAGCGTATGCAGGACTTGAAACAGGCATAAAAGACCGCACTTCTTATGTGGTGGTGCAAGATAAAATTCGACTTGTTCTTACAACGCCTCTTAAGCCCGATGGTGATATTGCAGACCATATCCGTCGTCATGGCGATGGTGTCAAAGTTATTGCTCTGTGGGTGGACGATGCCGTTGATGCTTACAATAAAACAATAGAGCGCGGCGCAAAATCCTATCAAGAACCAAAAGAAATGTTCGATGAATTCGGCAGAGTTATTACTGCGGGCATACACACGTATGGCGATACAGTGCACATATTTGTGGAAAGAAAACATTATTCGGGCACATTTTTACCCGGATTTATTCCATGGACATCTGAATATAATCCGCCGTCTATGGGTTTTCGGTATATTGACCACATGGTGGGTAATGTTGAACTCGGTCAGATGAATACATGGGCAAAATTTTATCATGATGTTATGGGATTTGCCAATTTAGTGACCTTTGATGATAAAGATATTTCCACACAATATACCGCATTGATGAGCAAAGTTATGAGCAATGGTAATGGCAGAATTAAATTTCCTATTAATGAACCGGCTCATGGATTAAAAAAATCACAAATTGAGGAATATTTGGATTTTTATCAAGGTGCGGGATGTCAGCATATTGCCATTGCAACCAATGATATTATTCACTCGGTAAGAGAAATGAGAAAACATGGCGTGGAATTTCTTCATGTGCCCGGCGAATATTATGATACTGTCGGCGAAAGAGTAGGCATCATTGAAGAAGATTTATCATTATTGAAAGAATTGGGCATAATGGTGGATCGTGATGAAGAAGGATATTTATTGCAAATTTTTACCAAACCGGTAGAAGATCGCCCCACATTATTTTTTGAAATTATTCAACGCAAGGGTGCTAAATCATTCGGCAAAGGTAATTTTAAGGCATTATTTGAGTCCATAGAAGCAGAGCAAGCACGCCGCGGCACTTTGTAATATTTGACCAAGAGCGAAAACTTTTCCACAAGCGATTATCTGTTTCGGCGGCTAATCGCTTTTTTATGAAAAAAAGCCATTTCAATACATAGCTTCATTGCATTATCGTAGGATTTTCTTTTTCTTTTTACGATAGACAATCGGCAACTCTCCCTAATTTTGCACATATACTTTGTGAATTTTTGATAGTGGATAGAATGACAGAACCAGCACAGTTACCCTTAGCGGTGGTCTTATTAAGTGGTGGCATGGACTCAACAGTCTGCATGGCTATTGCAGGCAAAGAGTATCGTCTTGCGGCATTGCATGTGAATTATGGGCAAAGAACACAAGAGCGGGAACTCCAATCATTTCATGATATTGCGGATTATTATAAAGCGGAACATCGGCTTGTTGTGGATATAAGTCACCTTGCTGCCATTGGCGGCAGTTGTCTGACCGACCGCGCCATTGATGTGCCGCAACCTGATTTGAATGCAAACGATATTCCCATCAGCTATGTGCCCTTTCGTAATGCCAATATTCTTGCCATTGCAACAAGTTGGGCTGAGGTTCTCGGCGCATCCGCTTTGTTTATAGGTGCTGTGCAAGATGACAGTAGTGGTTATCCCGATTGTCGCGAAGAATTTTTTACGGCTTTTCAACAAGTTATCAACACCGGCACTAAGCCCGAAACACAATGCCATATTCGCACGCCGCTGCTCCATTGCAGCAAACAACAAATCGTAGAAAAAGGCATTGAATTGGGAGTGCCCTTTGAAAAAACATGGAGTTGCTATCAAGGGCACACCACGGCTTGCGGCGAATGTGATTCGTGTGCTTTACGCTTACGTGGATTTGCGCGCGCCGGAGCAAAAGACCCCTTGCCCTACACACATCGTCCTGATTATTAAACTGCAGATTATGGCAAAAATTTTACATGTATTGCAAGTAGGATATCCGCCGGAAGTGCGTGCCGAAAAAATTGTACGCAGTTTGCGCCAAGCCGGGCATCAAGTCTATGTCGTAGCTCGTATGCCGCGCCATAAATCAGCATCGCCGGATGAATGTTTATATCTTGCGCAATCGCCCACGCTTCTGTCGCAGTGCATACCCTACAGCCCTGTCTATACGGGTGGAATTATGGGTGCCATAGAGCGATGGAAACCCGACCTTATTCTCACACGAGAAATGCTTATTACCGGTTCGGCGGCTTTAGCGGCTCGCAAATATGCTATTCCCGTACTTATTGATATGGCAGAACCGTATCCCGAAGCCATGAGGGTATGGAAAAAATATAATGCCAATCCTATTCTCCGTTTTTTAACCCACACGGCACGATTGCCCGATATAATTGAAAAAGATGCCGTCAATAAATCGAAAGGAATTATTGTCGTATGCGATGAACATAAACAACGATTGCAGCATCTGTACGCACTTCCCGATGAACATATAACCATTGTGCATAATACGCCGGAAATTCATGAATT
The DNA here is from genome assembly GCA_041917875.1 of Chloroflexota bacterium. Lineage (GTDB taxonomy): Bacteria > Bacteroidota > Ignavibacteria > Kapaibacteriales > UBA961 > UBA2353. The sequence continues at coordinate 2,925 of JAYRWZ010000400.1, forward strand.
TGCACATGTAAAAAAAGGGGTAAGCGAAAAACCATCCGTATTCGGCTATCATGGTTATTTAACCAATGATCGCGGCTTGGATACATTTATTCGTGGTTTTGACAGAGCTTTTGCTTCCTTTCCTCATATTCGACTTATTATTTCCGGCGAAGGAAGTGAGGAACATTATTTGCGCTCTCTTGCCGCTTCATTGCCTTCATCCGATGCAATAACATTCACGGGAGTGTATGAGGCGGAAGATTTGCCGCAACTCTATTCCGATATAGATTTTGGCATTACACCCTATCGCGTAAACGGATTTATCAATAATACTATCAGCAATAAAAATTTCGATTATTTATTGTGTGGTAAACCCATGCTGACTTCTTTAGCCGCACCATTGATACGATTAATGAAAGAAACAGGCGGCGGCATTGCAGTACAATGTGAAAATCCCGAAGACATTGCCCAAGGAATTGAACAATTATTATCCGCCGATACGCAATCTATGGCACTCAAAGGAATGACATATGCCAATGATTATTATACATGGCACCATGACAGTGCACGACTCGTAGATTTTATCGAACAATACCTATAATCAAATATTGGCACATTTGAAAAAAACAATAAAAAATTTCGATAAATATATAGGACAAGGCGAAGCGGACAAAGCAAAAAAAGTGAGGGCTGCACATTGCTTACCGACACTGTACATCCACTCTTTACACTGTAAATGATACTCTAAAACCACAAATTGACACTGTATTCTTATTGATGAAGCAAGACAATAGAATATGGGCAGCACAGATTATTGCGCAAGTAATCATAGGATTGTAGAGAAGTCTTGTTTGTATTATGAAATTTTTGTAGTTTTGAGGAAAGTACAGTGGAAGACATCAACTGAATAGATGTGCAGAGTCCTTAGAGAGTTAAACATATCTCGGTCTGTGCGAAAGCGGGATGACGGAGGTAGGAATGCAGATGTGATTTGGTGGGAAGACTAAAAAATCACACAACAGACTGATTTTCTAGTAAAATAACGAAAAAACAATGGAATAATGAACAACAATCACACAAACAAAATATCAATGATTGAGATATGCTAGAAGTTAGAAAAAATACTTATACAAAGAATTATGAAAACACGTTTTTCCGTGAGTTTGCTACACACTTACACAAATCTTTCGTAGACAATGAGCGGTCCGGTTTACTAATTGGCAGTCCGTTTTGTGAGATTGACGAAAGATTACAAATAGACGCTTTGTTAATCACTAACCAAGCTGTTTGTATTATGAAATTTTTGTAGTTTTGAGGAAAGTACAGTGGAAGACATCAACTGAATAGATGTGCAGAGTCCTTAGAGAGTTAAACATATCTCGGTCTGTGCGAAAGCGGGATGA
>JAYRWZ010000401.1:0-2238 GCA_041917875.1 Chloroflexota bacterium
GTGCGCTATGACGGAGCATATATGTTTAATTATTCACCACGAGAAAATACCAAAGCATGGAAAATGGGTGATGATGTGCCTCTTGATATTAAAACAGCCAGATTAAATGAAATCATTGCCTTACAAAATAAAATTTCCGATGAAATAAATAAATCCGAAATTGGCAAAACGTTCTCGGTGCTTGTGGAAGGACCAAGTAAACGTAATCCGCAGGAATGGCAAGGCAGAACAGACACCAATAAAGTGGTGATTTTTCCCCATGATCTTGATGAGCAACAACAAAGTGATTATGTCATTGGTGATTGCATCAATGTCACCGTCCAACGAAGTTCCAGTGCAACCTTATTCGGAGTACGTGTATAAGTCGAACAATACCGATTACAGTACAACCGATGAAACAATGTAACCACCGTGGTGGTTCATGTATCATATCGGTGTTCATTTCACTTATAAGGTTCCATACATTATGAAAACTTCTTTGTTGATTGCCGGCATTGTTGCCGCATTTTCTTCGATGACTGCTCAGCAATCATTACCCACAGTCAATGTCTCTATTTACAAAAACGGATCGGCATTTTTCACCAAAAACGGCACTATCCCTGTTACTAATGATACCGCATTTGTTCCCGTTCCCAATGCAGTTATCGGCACATATTGGCTTACAAGCCCCAAAGAAAATCTTATTAAAAGTATCAGCTATAAAAGCAAAAAGATCACAACAAAAATCAAAGACGGTGATGTGCGAGAATTACTCCGCGCTAATGTAGGCAAAACCGTTTCGTTGTCAATTCCCGCCACCGAAGGGAAAACGCAAACCGTCACGGGCACCATTGCCGGATTTTATGAAATGATGTCTATGGTAAAAATAAGTGATGGTTCAAAAACTCGCTTAATACCTTTCAGTACTATCTCCGACATTTCTCTCGACGGGATAAATGATTATTTTATGCGTGACAGTATTGTCTATATGGCGCAAATAATACCCACAAAATCGGTCTCGCAATTAGAAGTAACCGAAACATCTTTGCAATCGAATATATCATGGATTCCATCGTATTATCTTTCCCTGAAAGATAATAAATCGGCACGATTAGAAATGAAATCACTCATCGAAAATTATAGCGGTGAAGCATTAACACAAACAAATACGGAATTAATTGTCGGTATGCCCCAACTTGGTCTGGGTTTATCGCCCGATCCGGCAACAACACAAGGATTTACTCATGCCGGAGGTGGATATAACCCGATAATGCAACAAACTATGTATGCCAATAGTTTCAAAGCACGATCAATGGGAATGATGGAATCAGCGGATGCCTTATCCGTTGCACCCATATCCACATTTTCAGCGGAAACAGAATCAGGTGATGATTTATTTATCTATAAATTGGGAAAAATTACACTTCCTAAACATTCAAAAGCAAGTTTCCCTGTCTTTGCCGATAATATTTCCTACAAAGACATTCATGAATGTGAAATCAGCGATATTACCAATTTTGAGAACATGAAATATATTCAGCCGAATGACAATGTGCATGATGTGTTTCATTCCATAGAAATTACCAATTCCACTAATTATCCCTTAACGTCGGGCACCATCATGGTAACGGATAAAGATGGTCGCTTTACTGCTCAAGATCAATTAAAATATGTCCCGAAAAATGCCAAAGGTATTATTCGTTTAACCAAAGAAATAAATATTGCCGTCAAAAACAGCGAAGAAGAAATAGAACGCTATGACAATGTAAAAAAAATAAACAAAGTGGCGCTGAATAAAGTAAAAATACGTGGCATCATCACTATTAACAATTATGATCAAGACACAAAAACTATAACATTGAAAAAGAATATCAATGGTACAATCACAGTTGCCAATGATGGTAAAGTCACCAAAGTAAGCCAATATTACGGTAATAATCCCATGAGCAATATCACATGGGAAATAACAGTTCCCGCCGGTGAAAAAAAAGAAATCATTTATGAATATGAAACATTGTTTTTCCCATAATCATATGTGATGGATAAACAATCATTCTTCATTCCCCTTGTGCATATCATTTGCATAAGGGGATTTTTTTTGCCTAAGTGCAGGAATACACAATGAACTTGTTTAAAGATTCTTTAAGAGAATAATAGCACACGCTAGATGCCAAAAAGCAAGATGGTTTACTGATTTTTTTTCATATCTGATGACAAGTGTTCTAAAACTATCAATCCAAGCAAATAAACGTTCATTGA
>JAYRWZ010000402.1:0-8162 GCA_041917875.1 Chloroflexota bacterium
ACTGCATATTGTTACTAACTGATTTTGTTGTAATTTTGTTAAGATCATATCGGGGAGTTGTTCCATTTGTGTAACTTGTTCTTCTTTTTGCAAATATACGAATGTTCAACTTCCCGGCTTTTGTTTAAACAAGTTCATAGTCAATTCATTACAAGAATTTTATTTTTTAATATAGCGGAAATCATGGTTTGGCTCTAATTGGCACAAAAACTCATACATCAATTTGATAATATTTTCCACATCATCAAGATGCACTGTTTCTACTGTGGTGTGCATATATTTTAACGCTAAAGAGATAAGAGCTGAAGCTATTCCTTTTCCTGAATATGCAAAAGCATCGGTATCTGTGCCTGTTACGCCGGAAGCCGCAGTCCATTGTACCGGAATTTCATTTTTTTCGGCAGTATCAGCGAGCATGCGCAAAAGATTATTTTGCACAGCAGGAGCAACCGTGAGAACAGGTCCTTTACCGCAAGCACGCTCCCCTTGTGCGGTTTTATCATACATCGGGGCGGTAGTGTCATGTGTCACATCGGTAATAATTGCCACATCCGGCTGAATGCGACTTGCAACCATCGCCGCTCCGCGTAAGCCGACCTCTTCTTGCACTGCATTGACAATATAAAGTCCAAACCCGAGCTTCTTACCATTTTCTTTGAGCAAGCGAGCCACTTCAGCAATCATAAAACCACCGATACGATTATCAACAGCACGACCAACAAGCCATTTATCTTGCAATATCATACAATCTGCTTCAAAAATGACAATATCGCCAACACGAACACCTAATTTTTGTACTTCATCACGTGTGGAACAGCCGCAATCGAGAAATATATTTTTCAAAGTCGGTGCTTCGTCTTTTGCTTTATCACGCACATGAATTGCGGGCCATCCGAACACTGCTTTAATGGTTGTGCCTGCGCTTGTATAAATATTGGCACGCATAGAAGGTGCAATCATCGTATCGGAACCGCCATTGCGTTTGAGATAGATATAGCCATTGTCACTAATATAACTGACATACCATGCAATCTCATCGGCATGAGCTTCGATCACTACTTTATAGGGCGCTTCGGGATTGATGATACCGATAGCTGAGCCATAAACATCGGTTTCCCATGTGTCTATATAAGGTGCGAGATAATCAAGCCACAATTGCTGCCCGCCCGATTCAAAGCCCGTTGGTGATGGATTATTAAGATACTGTGTGAGAAATTGAAGACTTTCCTGACGCATAAAATTTAAGGATAAATGAAAAAAAAATGAATCCGATGGAAATATGTGCCGCTGCACGACGCACCACTCGCTCCGTAAGAATCATGAATGGTGAAATGAGCCGAAGTGACGGATAATAATTCAAAGTATTGAAAGTAAAATTACCCGTTTTTGAAAAAGCAACATTTTTTAACATTAGCCAAACACCTTTGTAATATTAAAAAAATCAAACAGTTAGTCACTAACTAATTCAAAGCTGCACCTTCATTGCAACGGACAAACCCCAAAGCCCCTCTATGATTTGCCGAAAGAATTACGTAGTCAATATCCGATTTTTTTTCCGAAATTGTCATTGAATGTGCATACAAATCTCAATGGAATGAAGAAATCAACAAGAACTCTAGTAATAAGAATCATTGCCGTAATGGCGATAATATGGCTTGGTCTCGGCGTATGGATAACTTCCTATCTGCAATCAAGTTTGCCAATACAATCACCTAAGGAAATCATTATCCCGACCCCGCCCACCGTCGAGTCAACAATGCTGTCTTTAGATGGGTCAGTAAAGTCGCCAACCATGTTTTCTTGGTGTATAAGTATCTATGCTTCGCTAACCGATGCTACGATATATCCGGGAGAATATCGCATTTCGCGCATGACAACACATCTTCAACTTTTGCGCTCGCTCTTTTCTAAAAAGCAAAGTGTAACGGTAAATATCAGCTTTCCCGAGGGCATTACGATGAAGCAATTTGCGTCTATTGCGCAATCAAAAGCCGCAATTGACTCTGCCGAATTTGTCGCATATTGTCTGTCGGACAGCATTGTCAGCCGCTATGGTGTGGAACATATTGAAGGGTATATCATGCCCGACACTTATAATGTATTTTGGAAGCATTCTCCTCGTGACCTTGTGGAACGCCTGCTTGCGGCACAAAATAAAGTATGGTCGAACTATGAAGCCGAAGCGCGGCGACAGGGGCGTTCACGTCATGAAATTCTTACTTTGGCTTCTATTATCGAAGCGGAAGCTGTGGTAGCAAAGGAAAGAAAACGTATAGCCGGTGTGTATGTAAACCGTTTACAGCGCAATATGAAACTTGATGCAGACCCCACGGTGCAATATGCCGTAGGCGGGAAAAAACGCCTGCTTTATGCCGATTTACAATCGGACAATCCATACAATACCTATAAATTTAAAGGATTGCCGCCGGGTCCCATTAATTCGCCTTCGGCTGCTTCCATCGAAGCGGCATTATTCCCGGAAAAACACTCTTTTCTTTATTTCGTGGCAAAAGGAAATGGCAGCGGCGAACATAATTTTTCCACAAATTACGCACAACATATCCACTATGTATCACTGTACAGAAAAAATCGCAATAAATAAAAGCAGCGAATAATTGTGTACGAATAAAGCGGTTTTTGAATTTTCCGTATTCACATCAAAAACATCAATCAAGAAAATCTTTACAATCACTGTTATCCAGATGTATTGTTTTTAATCACTTTGTTACCATATCGGTAATTCCAGATAGTGATAAAGCATAAAAAGAAGCCACACCGACGGAGCAACAAATAATGCGCTGTCGAATCGGTCTAAGATGCCGCCATGTCCGGGTAAAATTCCGGAGCTGTCTTTTATTTGTGCATCACGTTTTATGAGCGACTCAAATAAATCCCCTATTTGCCCTATGGTGCCTATTATTGCACCGGTAAGCACAATAAATATCATCGGGAGTGCCGGTTTCAAAAGCCATTGTGATAAAGCATATACACCGACAATACAAAAAATAAAACCTCCGATGGCACCTTCCCATGTTTTTTTAGGGCTGACACGTTCCAACAATTTATGCTTTCCCAAAAATTTACCTGAGAAATATGCAGCCGAATCGCATAACCATATTCCGGCAAATAAAATTACCGTAAATAATCGTCCGCCGGTGTGATAGTGTTCTTGGAATTGTTGCTGCATCAGGTGAAAAAATCCGATCATAAACGGTATATACATAAAGCCGCCAACCGTGGTCATGACATTTGCAAGCGCGGTGCTTCGCTGCCGAAAGACCTCTGTTGTTGATGCCGTTAACACCATAGCCGCCACGATAAACTCCGCAGAAAACGGCACAAGACCGGTGGTGCTGACGGAGGCAAGATAGACGCAGCCGGCACTAATCCCTACCCACTCCATCGGCTGATATCCTTTGTGGCGTGCCGCTTTGTAAAATTCCCATTGAGCCAATGCCGCAATGCTTACCGTGAAAAAAAGAAAGCCATAGCCGCCATGAAGCATGATCCATACTAAGAAAGGAATGCCGACAAGCCCGACAATTATACGTAACATCATATTACCCATAGTGTATCAATACATTTCGTGAAAAAAATGAGCGAGGACTCTCATGCACAATACCGTTTTATGACCGGTTTCAGCAATGTTCGGCTCTTTGCAATGTTGAATATACGAGAATTTTTCTGAATGAATAAAAAAAAGCGGATAATTGTGATTGCTTCTTGAAGTTTGGCGGTTTCGTCGTATTTTTCCTTCATATTTTTATTCAAGTCAATGTTTATGGGCAATTCAAATACTCAATTTGGTCTTATTCTCTGCGGTCATTCCCCCGCTGCATTAGAATGCAGAGCACGAATGATTTCGTATGGTGCAACAGTCTGTGTTTATGGCAATACCGCTGAAACCACCCCCGACGAAAACAATACTCAAATCTCTATTTTTCAAAACAGTAACGATATTGAAGGACTTGCTGACGCATGGCTCATTATGGACTTTACTCCTGTGGCAAAAGCTACAGATATTCCTGCTTTTGTTCGTGAAATGATGCCCCAAGGTAATGTCATCTATTGTGCGGCGGCGGCTTCTTGCACAGCCACGGCATTATCGCAATGGTTGGGAAATTCCTCCACATCTTTACTCGGCGGTATGTCGGGTTTTACAAAAAATGCAAGCATAGAATACAGCGTTTCATTGGATGCTTCGCCGGAAGTTTCAGCTCGAATATCAGCTCTATGGCAGAGCTTGGGCTATGGCGTGAACCTTGTCGAAGACAGAGTAGGTCTGATTGCTCCGCGCATACTTGCCACGCTTATCAATGAAGCCGCTTTTGCTGTTATGGAAGGTGTGGCATCGGCGGCGGATATTGACAAAGCAATGACATTGGGAGTAAATTACCCCAAGGGCTTACTTGCATGGGCGGATGACATCGGTTTGGACTATATTCTCGCATTACTTGACGGTTTATATGACGAATATCATCAAGAAAGATACCGTGCGGCAGTTATATTGCGTCAATATGTGCGAGCGGGATATGTGGGCAAAGTCGCAGGGCGCGGATTCTATACTTATTAACAGCGGCTATGGCATTACAACTGTCAGTTTTTTGTGATTTCGACGGCACAATAACCACCGTAGATACGGGCGATGAATTTTTTGCGGCATTTTCCACCGTATTCGATGATTCGATGGCAAGATTGATGAGCGGTAAAACTTCCGTGCGCGAATATTATCATGATGTGGTACAAGGATTGCGCCCGCTTTCATCCGAAATGGTACAAGATTTTGCGCAGCGCTATCCGATTGATGCATACTTTGCCGACTTTGTCAAGTATTGTCGCGAAATGGCTTTTCCTTTAACTATCGTCAGCGACGGATTTAAAGAGTATATAGAACCGATATTGGCAGCCAATGATATGTCGGAAGTGCATTATTATTCCAATGCAATGCAAGAAGTGAATGGGCAATTATCGCCCTTATTTCCCAATGCAACGGAATCATGTTCATGTTTTTGTGCTTCATGCAAAAGAAATATTGTGCTCAACAACACGCCACCGGACACGCTCATCGTCTATATAGGCGACGGATATTCCGATATGTGCGCTGCTTCCCATGCCGATATTATTTTTGCAAAAGGTGCTTTGGCATCATATTGTGCAACGGAGCGGATACCGCATTATCCATTTCGTACTTTTTTTGATATTATTCGGCTTATGAAAAATGGATTGGAACAAAAAAAATTCCGTCCGCGCCACCAGGCAGTATTATTACGCAAAAAAGCGTATGAAACAGAATAAAAAAGCAATCTCTTTATGGCAGAACCACTCAATAATGGAAAATCATATATCGTAGGATGGAGGCATTTACCTGCTTTGCTCTTGCTTGCTTTGGGCAGTGACTCCGTTATTGCTCAGCCCGCCGATGCGTATGAAACTCTTATCAGAGAAATGACGATTAATGGTGTGGCGGAAAGTCCGGCTTCTACACCCATTATGGCACGTCGTGATACCATTGCTCTGCAATATGCTTGCAAAACAACAAACGAAAAACGTATGCCTTTTTTATTTTCTGTCACATTAGCGGCTGAAAAATCAGGTTTGCGACGCACTGAAACCATCAATGCCTCATCCGTAAGATATACGGGATTGCCGGAAGATACATATACATTTACCGTTTTTTCGTATGTGCCCGGGCAATGGAAAACCGAACCCAAAACCATACGATTTACAGTCAATACAGCAAATGCTCCCAAAAGAGTGCGCCCCCTGCCAAAAACCGAAAATGAAGATAATGATGAAGACAGCACTCAGCAAAAACAACAGGATTCGCTCTCCAAAGCTATGCCTTCCGATTCATCATTACCTTGGGTGCCGATAGCATCCATTGCCGGAATATTGGCTTTAGCCGGCGGGGCATATTTTGCAATAAAGAAAAATAAAACCAAGCCATTATCATCTCAAAAAAATCTCAATATTTCAGAAAATTCCTCGAAGGATATTATGAATAGCAGTGAAGAAAAAAATCAGCAACTTATGGCAGAAAATGCACAATTACGTGCCGAATTAGCTGCCTTGCGCGGTCAAATTGATGCCATGCAGGTGCGTGGCGACGAGCTCTATAAGCGCAATAAAGAATTAGAAGATTCCATTGACAAAATCTCTAAAAACAAAAATGAATTGGAGGAATTACAAAAACAAAAAGATGAGCTTTTTGCTATGGTAATTCATGACATGAAAAATCCCGCCGGATTGATTAAAGGGTTGGTGGAACTATTGCGCTCTTATGATTTGTCGGCATCGGAACAAGGTGAGGTGCTTGATGACTTGGTCGAAACATCGCGCAAAATTGTCGCGCTCTCGCAAGAAGTTTGTAAAGTCATGGCTTTAGAATCAGGGCACATGAATTTGAATTATGAAACCACTTCCGTCGAAAATATTATTCAATTGGTAGCAAGGCGCAATGAGTCGGCGGCTAAAATAAAATCTATGGGAATTATGTTGGAAATTCCTTCCGATTTACCGGAAATATCGCTCGATGTGCATAAAATTGAAGATGTTGTGGACAATTTGGTCAATAATGCCATCAAATATTCACATAATGGCGGTAAAATACGCATTCGGGCTTATAAACAGGATAAAGAAATGGTGGTGGAAGTCAGTGATAATGGTTTGGGATTATCCGAAGAAGATATTAAAAATGCCTTCCAAAGAGGTGCTAAATTAAGTGCTCGACCCACCGCGGGTGAATTAAGTTCCGGCTTAGGATTATGGTTAGTCAAACGCATTGTCGAAGAACATAAAGGCAGAGTATGGGTGCGCAGTTCTTTGGGGCGAGGTTCCACATTTGCATTCCAATTACCGATAGAACCTCCAAGATAAAAAAAAATTTTTTGCTCAGCAATATTCTGTATTTATAGTGACATACTATGCAAAAATTTACTATAGCGGAGATACTTCGCACACGTAAAATAGGTACTCTTGGCAAGCACAGTACATTAGACGATATCATTGCGATATACGGTGAGCCGGATATTTATCTTCCTGATCCTATGCGAAATAATGAGAATTACAGTGTAGTATACGGGTCGCTTTGGTTCGCTATAACAGCGAGAAAAAAAAGAATTTACGAATTAAGTATGCTGCCGTTTTTAACTATTAGTTTTTTCGAGGAACAAGGTCTGGAGCGAATTTTATCCGATGCTCATATTTTATATGATTATTCACAAAAAGAAATAGAAGACTATTTCTTACAGCATGACATAGAGTTACAGGTATCAGAAGATGAGATAGATACACTTTTCAGTGATCAGATAGGAGTTTACTATCCCAAACATTACAAACGACCTTTTACAAAGGTATATCCAAGTTTTGAGGTTAAATACGATGTAAAAAAGAAAAGAATATATCAGATATTAATGTATTATGATTATCGTTCAAAAACTGAGCGTTAATCATTATAATCCCGAAGGGATGACAAGTTTATAGAATTATGTGTTATATAAACATAAACCAACCCGTCCTGCCGACACCCCTTCACAGGAGGGGAGTTATTGAAATTTATTCCCAAAACCTCACATCGGCGACGGATATATGTCGTAAATCTATAAGGTTTTCAAAACCTTATAGATTTACGGAGTACAATCAGTAAATTTGCGTAGATTTGTCGTAGTCCTTACTACAGATACTCTCCGTATTCCAGACCTTAGAAATACGATTTTCCTTTCTTCATTATACAATAAGAGGTTTTTATGAAACCAATTCATTACTATGTCTTCGGCGGAATTACTGCCGGACTCTTAACGTGCATGGCGGTCAATGCCAATGCTCAAACTGCCGCTGTGCCCCGCCAAATGTCTTATCAGGGAGTATTGCGTGAAGGCGATAAAGTGGTGCCCGATGGTAAACATGCTTTATTGTTCAAGTTATACACAACGGAATCGGGTGGGCAGCCGATATGGCAGGAAACTCAATTGATTACCATGACAGGTGGTTTAGTCAATGTAACATTGGGTGTGTTTGTAGATTTACCCGCCATTATACCCAAGTATGCCTGGATAGGTATCAGTATTAATAATTCTGCGGAGTTAATACCTCGCACGAAGCTTATGAGTGCGCCATATTCATTCAATGCCGGAACAGCACAAAGTTTAAGTCCCACAGCCACG
>JAYRWZ010000403.1:0-4728 GCA_041917875.1 Chloroflexota bacterium
CAATCGTTCGTGTAGCTTTTATTGGGTTGGGTATGCGTGGCCCGGGAGCTGTAAATCGTATGACCAATATAGAGGGTGTTGAAATTGTGGCACTTTGTGATGTTGAGAAAGATCGTGTGGAGAGAGTAAACAAAATGCTTACAGACAAAGGATTCCCCAAAGCACAGGAATTTTATGGTGATACTGAAGCGTGGCGTAAAGTAACTGCACTGCCCAATGTGGATTTGATCTATATTGCTACCGATTGGTCAAACCATGCCAGAATGGGAGTTCAAGCAATGAAAGATGGAAAACATGTGGCAATTGAAGTTCCTGCAGCCATGAATTTACAGGAAATCTGGGATTTGATTAATACTTCCGAACAAACCCGCAAACACTGTATGCAGCTTGAAAATTGTGTGTATGATTTCTTTGAATTGACAACACTCAATATGGTTCAGCAAGGATTATTTGGTGAAATACTTCATACCGAAGGAGCCTATATTCATAATCTTGAACCGTTTTGGAATGATTATTGGAACAACTGGCGATTGGAATACAATATAGCGCACCATGGTGATCTTTATCCTACACATGGATTAGGTCCAGTATGTCAGGCACTTAACATACATCGTGGTGACAAGATGAATTACCTCGTATCGATGGCAACCAAAACTGTCTGTATTCCAGAATTCATAAAAAAAACCACAGGCAAAGATGTATCTAAACAATTCAAAAATGGTGACCATACCATCACTTTAATACGTACCGAAAAAGGAAAAACAATCAATATCCAACATAATGTTGCAACTCCACGTCCATACGACCGTATGTATCAGTTAACAGGAACAAAAGGTTTTGCCAATAAATATCCTGTTGAAGGATATGCATTTGCTACGGGTCAGGTAGGAGCTGATGTAACCACGAATTTTGAAAATTTGGATGGACACTCATTTGTTCCTAATGAAGTAAAGGATGCATTGTTGGAAAAATACAAATTTCCTTACCAACGTGAACTGGAAGAAAAAGCCAAGAAAGTAGGAGGACATGGCGGAATGGATTTTATTATGGATTATCGATTAATTTATTGTTTACGAAAAGGATTGCCGTTGGATATGGATGTATATGATTTGGCAGAATGGTGTTGTTTGATTCCATTGACCGAAATATCATTGAAAAACAAATCAGCTGCAGTTGAAATACCTGACTTTACTCGTGGAGCGTGGAATAAGCTTAATGGATTGAAGTTTGCAGAATAAAAGCAGATATTGTTAATATAATATGTTGGAATCGAATAATGCTGCTATTGACAAAGGTCAGTTCGATGTAATTGAATTGATTTGCAAGCCTCTTGATATTGTCCGGGTTGCGTTTATCGGACTTGGAAAACGTGGAAAACAAGCAATCAATAATTTTATGTATATCGACGGCGTCGAAACAGTTGCTATATGCGATATGGTGGAGGAAAATGTATTGGAAGTACAGCAAATACTGAACAATTACGACAAACCCAGGACAACTGCTTATACCGGACCCGATGATTGGCGCAAAATCTGTGAAAGAACTGATATAGATTTGGTTTATATATGTACTGACCGAGACTTGCATGCTACAATTGCAGTTTATGCCATGCTACACGATAAGCATGTAGCTGTGGAAGTTCCTGCAGCCAATACACTTGAAGAATGTTGGGAGTTAGTGAATACAGCTGAAAAGACAAGAAAACATTGTGTCATGTTGGAAAATTGCTGTTATGCTCAATTTGAAATGGCGGTTTTTAATATGGCTCAACAAAATATTTTTGGAGAAATATTTCATGTCGAAGGAGCCTATATCCACGACCTTCGTCAAATTGATTTCATCCGGAAGCCACATTATTTGGATCTTTGGTCTATGTATGGTAATCCATATCCCACCCATGGATTAGGAACGCTTTGTCAGTTGTTGAATATTCACAGGGGCGATAGGCTTGCCTGGTTAACTTCAGTTTCGGGGGGGCAATTTGGTTTCCCGTCTTGTAATGACTCAAATATTCAAAACAAAAGTACACTTGGAAATATGAATACCACCATTATTCGTACTCAAAAAGAGAAAACTATCGTTTTGCAACATGATATTTCAAGTCCGAGGCCCTATTCCCGTAATTATTTAATCAGTGGAACAAAAGGATTTGTGCAGAAGCGGGAAACTCCACAGATAACACTTTCGGCAAATCCAAATGAATTTCTTACTAAGGAGGAAACAGAAGATTTATTGAAGAAATATGAACATCCATTTTACAGAGAGATGGGAGAACTGGCTTTGAAAATAGGCACTCATGGCGGGATGGATTTTATAATGAATTACCGATTGATTTTTTGTTTGCGAAACGGCTTACCCATGGACATGGATGTCTACGATGCCGCAGAATGGTCGAGTATCATTGAATTATCAGCACAATCGGTAATTAATGGTTCATCTCCGGTTGAAATACCTGATTTTACCCGCGGCCACTGGAATAAGATAAATTCAGTAAAATTTAATACCGACAGACAATAGGTTAAAGAATACGCAACTCCATCATCTGGTGCTTTATTGGGTGAACTAAAATATTTCTTACAAATATAATAACAAAATGAACCAATTAAAATCTATTACAAGTCACTTTAAAATTACCGGAGTAACAAATAATGTAACGCCTTTAGGTGAAGGAATGATCAACACCACCTACCTAGTTACAATGAAGAATGTAGCAACACAATATGTACTGCAAAAAATCAATCACAACATTTTTCAGGATGTGGAATTGTTACAGAGTAACATAAAACGAATAACTGATCATATTCGTCATAAATTAACTGAGGCCGGAGAAACCGATATCGACCGCAAGACTCTGACAATTATACCTACCAACGATGGCAAGTTGTACCATTTCGATGGTGAAAACTACTGGCGAATGACCTTGCTCATTCCTGATGCAACAACGTATCAGGCCATCACACCAGAGTTTGCATTCTATGCGGGTAAAGCTTTCGGGAACTTTCAGTCTATGTTGGCCGATATTCCCCAATCATTGGGCGAAACAATTCCCAATTTCCATAACATGGAGTTCCGTCTGAAACAGTTTCGCGATGCGGTAGCGCTCAATGCTGCCGGAAGACTAAATGAAGTGCAGGATTTGGTAGCTGAAATTGAAAAACGCGAAGGTGAAATGTGTCAGTGTCAAGCGTTTTACAGAGAAGGAATACTTCCAAAACGTATCAATCATTGTGATACAAAAGTTAATAATATGCTCTTTGATTCAAACGGACAGGTATTGTGTGTTATCGATTTGGATACGGCTATGCCGGGTTTTGTGATGTCCGACTTTGGCGATTTTATGCGAACAGCAGGTAATACGGGCAAAGAAGATGACCCAAATTTGGATAATGTTTCGTTCAATATGGAAATTTTCAAAGCATACACTCGGGGCTATTTGGAGTCTGCAAAAAAATTCCTTACAACACTCGAAATTGAACTGCTTCCATTTGGTGCTAAGTTGATGACATACATGCAACTAACCCGATTCTTAGCCGATTATTTGAATGGAGATACTTACTATAAAATTAATTATCCAAAGCATAATTTACAACGGTCAAGGGCTCAATTCAAATTGTTGCAAAGTATTGAAAGCCGATATTCAGAGATGCAAAAAGAAATTTCTTCAATAATAAATTCATGACATAAGATCAATTAACTAATGCGTTTAATCATTCAACCCGACGTTACTGGCATTTCTAATTGGGCAGCAAATTACATTGCCGACAACATAAATCAGTATTCACCCACTGCCGACCGCCCTTTCGTACTGGGCTTGCCAACAGGATCCACGCCACTTGGTACCTACAAAAAACTCATTGAGCTCCACAAAGCGGGCAAAGTTTCTTTCAAAAACGTGGTTACTTTTAATATGGACGAATACGTTGGAATTCCCGAAAATCATCCACAGAGCTACCACAGTTTTATGTGGGATAATTTTTTCAGCCATATTGATATTCAAAAAGAAAATGTCAATATTCTGAACGGTAACGCTCCCGATTTAATAGCCGAATGCGAAGCTTACGAAGCTAAAATTAAGGCTATGGGCGGCATTCATTTATTTTTGGGCGGCATAGGAGCTGATGGGCATTTAGCCTTCAACGAGCCCGGCTCATCGCTTTGTTCGCGAACCCGTATCAAAACCCTCACGCAGGACACTATTATTGCTAATTCCCGTTTTTTTGAGAATGACATCAATCAGGTTCCCAAACTGGCATTGACCGTAGGCGTTGGAACCGTGATGGATGCACGTGAAGTGTTGATCCTGGTAAACGGACACAACAAAGCACATGCCCTGCAACAAGCTGTGGAAGGTTCGGTAAATCAGATGTGGACCATCACTGCACTGCAACTTCACCCCAAAGGTATTATTGTGTGCGACGAAGCCGCCACAGTAGAACTAAAAGTGGGTACCTATCGTTATTTTAAAGAGATTGAGGCTACATAACTGCCCCCTAACCCCCTAAAGGGGGAATAAGAGAAATTAGTATTGATAATAGAAACACGATATTTTTAAATAAGATGAACAGAGAAAAAGATATACAAGGCGATGGTAATTTCAGTTCCCCTTTAGGGGCTGGGGGCAGGTTTGAACTCAATTTAAGTTCAAAAATATCACTCGAACGCACCCCGGAACGCTATTACCGTCCGGCCGATGTGCTTGAGAATTTACGCCAGACGCGTAATGAAAAA
>JAYRWZ010000404.1:0-1650 GCA_041917875.1 Chloroflexota bacterium
CTGTAATTTTGTCTTAAACTCTTCACATATTATTATTATTATTCAAAGGTTAGATTAATGGCTAATGCGCTTCATTTCACTGATGATAACTTCAAAAGCGAAGTTCTTGATTCATCATCACCTGTCTTAGTAGATTTTTGGGCAACATGGTGCGGTCCATGTCGCATGATAGCACCGGTTATCGAAGAACTTGCTGCCGATTATGAAGGAAAAGCACGTATCGGAAAATTGGATGTTGATAACAATCCTAATGTTGCTATGGAATATGGTGTACGCTCCATACCGACATTATTGATATTTAAAGACGGCAAAATTGCCGATACCATTATCGGAGCTGTGTCAAAATCGTATATTACCGAACGCCTCGAAGCCGTCGTCGCATAAGATACAGAGCATGAGCATTGTTTACCCGACATACATTTCAAATATGCATGTCGGGTTTTTATTTTTGTGAATAGTTTTTAATCAATGGCAGGAGATTCTTTCGATGGCGCGTCCTCGACTTTTACAAAAGGAAGAAATTACCTATTTGATGGGCAAGCATCCACTATGGGAACATCATGATACGGTAATTATTCGTTATTTTGCACCTTCAAACTTTGTCAGTGCAATAGGGTTAATCAATGCAATAGCTATTCTGGCGGAAAAAATGGATCATCATCCCGATATTCATCTAACCGGATGGAATAAAGTGCAAATTTGCTTATCAACCCATGACCAAGGCGGGCTGACGGAATTGGATTTTCGTTTGGCAGCCGACATAGATGCAATTCAAGTTTAATTTTTTTATATAATTTTTGTGACGTATGATTCCGATTATTGAAGATGTTATAGCCCGTGAAATTATAGATTCACGCGGCAATCCCACTGTCGAAGTTGATATTATCCTTGATGATGGTTATGTGGGACGTGCAGCCGTTCCTTCCGGTGCCAGTACCGGCGAACATGAAGCATGTGAATTACGCGATGGCGACCCCGCCCGATATTTGGGCAAAGGCACAATGAAAGCCGTTGCTAATGTGAATGAAATTGTTGCCGATGCTCTTATAGGTTTGGACTGTTCCGACCAAAGACAAATAGATACATTGTTGCTCACCTTAGATGGCACAAACAATAAGTCTAACTTGGGTGCAAATGCCATTCTTGGTGTTTCATTGGCTTGTGCGAAAGCAACCGCCGCATGGTATAATATTCCATTGTATCGTTATCTGGGCGGAGTGAATGTAAGAGTATTGCCAACACCTATGATGAATATTCTTAATGGCGGCAAACATGCCGACAATACAGTGGATATTCAAGAATTTATGGTTATTCCAAGCGGTTTTGCCACGTTTTCCGAAGCATTGCGCGCGGGCACTGAAATATTCCATCATTTAAAAAATGTATTGAAGAAAAAACATTATAATACTTCTGTCGGTGATGAAGGCGGATTTGCGCCATCATTGCAATCAAATGAAGAAGCGTTCGATGTAATTCTTGACGCAATTGCCGCTGCGGGCTATTCTGCCGGAGATCAAGTGCAATTAGCGGTGGATGTTGCAGCAAGCGAAATGGTGCATGAAGGAAAATATCGTATGTATAAATCCACGCAAGAATTAAAAACTTCCGATGAAATGGTGGAATGGTATGTGCGACTTTGTGAAAAATATC
>JAYRWZ010000405.1:0-8636 GCA_041917875.1 Chloroflexota bacterium
TATCGGGGAGTTGTTTTGTAAGTGTAAGTTGTTGTTGTTTTTGCAAATATACAAACATTCAACTTCCCGACTTTTGTTTAAACAAGTTCATATATCAAATGAGGCGATAGATTTTCCACTATCAAGTTTTCGGCGATAAAGTAAGAAGTCTCTCAACAACCTGTTTACTGTAAAGTAAAGAATTTTCTTACTATCAAAGGCAAAATAAAAAAAGCCCATTGCCTGTGTGACAATGAGCTTTCGTATGAGAGTTTTGCTAAGTGTTTTATTTCATGATATGCAATGGCAGAACAAGTATGCCTTGTGCAGATTGAATTGTTATCCAATACTGACCTGACATTAGGTTTTGCACATCAATTCGCATTGACTCGGTGATGTCTTGTGCCGTAAATCGCATCATTTCTTTACCAAGCATATCTGTAATACGAAGTGCAGATGCTTTGAGCAATGGGTTTACAGCGACAGTCACGGTAGAATATGCCGGATTTGGTGATACCATAACAAAACGCTCCAACTCTTCTTCTGCAAGAGATGATGGTGCCGTCACAGTGACGATGGTAGTATCACTTCTGACTGTATCGCAGTCTCCCATAACATTCACCCAGTATTTACCTTCATCTTTTTTCGTGGCAATGGCAATTTCCAGAACGGGTGAATTATTACCTTCGATTAATTGACCATTTTTTACCCAAGCATAGCGTAATGCTCGTGAAGCGAAAGCTCCTACCGTAAGACGACCATATTTGGATTGCTCTATTGCCAAAGTTTTGGGTGGCTGTTGTGTAATTGTCGGTAATGCAGTTGTTGTGATTGTGCACAAATCCGAGGTATCACTGCCGCATTCTGTTGTGACAATACAACGATAGAAATATTGACGACCGGCAGTATCAAACTGTAATGCAAAAGAATTTGTCCTGTCGGGTAAGAGTACACCATTACGAATCCAGCGATATTCCATGAGTGAATTTGAAATGGCATCTGCATTCAATACAAATAATTCTCCGGCACATACTTCGCGAGAGCGTGGCTGTATAACAAAACGTGGTTTATCGCCGAGTACCACACGAATATTGTGTGATTGGCTTGTGGCATTACCGGATAGTGCTTCTACTTTCACCATATACGTACCCGCTGTTGCTGCGGAGGAAGAAGCAAATGTAATTGCATTCGTTGTGGCACCATTTATTCCATTGCCATCTGTTAACTCCGTAGTACCTTTAAACCAACGGAAACGCAATGGCAAATTAGCAGGAACCGTGGTGGTGGTAACGCGCATTGTGAAAGGCTGCCCTTCACATGCAGCGACTAATGTATCCGGCTGTGTGGCTAATGTAATGGATGAAGGTCCAATGGTGATGCGTCGTGTATCTTTAATCTGACAATTTCCTTCAGCAAAAATGCGGCAGAAATAATCTGCACCATTATCGGTTGCTTTAAATTCACGAATTATCAAATTCGGGGTTTGAGCACCAGAAATGCGTGTGCTGTTTTGCAAAGCAATATTGCCTTTGAACCATTGATATTTATGTTTATCGGTTCCCATAACTTCCACAGAAAGTGAAAGTGTCTTGCCTGTTTGTACCATTGCATCCTCGGGTTGTTTCAATATGGTAACCTCCGGTGTCACATAGACAATAGCCGTGTCAGACCATATATCACCGCAAATCGAAGTACCGGAAACACGTACTTGATATTTACCGGTATTTGATTCACGAGCATAAAGAATTCTTAATACATTTGTGGTGGCACCGATTAAAGGCTGACCGTCTTTGAACCATTGGAATGCAGTTGCAGTACCTTCTGTACCAACCCTAAGAAGAATAGTATCACCAATACATTTATTTTGCGAAATCGGCTGGAATAATAATCGAGGCGGTAATGTGATGGAGAATTGTTGCGAAAGTGCTGCCACCATCGGGTGTTCATTATCTGTGACGCGTATTTGATATGTTGAACCGTCATTTTCCGCATGTGTAATAAACCAATTATACAGTTGAGCAAAACCATCTGTAGAAGAAACAATCGGAGAAAAGGCAGTTCCATTACGTGTAATATCAATTTTTACATTGCTCACGCCACGTGAAGTCCAACGAATTACCTGGTCGGTTAATGCACATATCGTTTGACCTGCTGCTGGTGAAGTAACAGTCATCTGTGGGGTTCGAAAATCTATTGCAGTTAATCCGGACGATGTTCTCACCGTATTGACTGTTGACCAAACACCATCGGCATCTGTATAAAAGCGCACAATTTCACCATCAGACAGGCGACGCTCTTCTACACGCTTAATTCCACCTGTTAAATTATTGGGTATGAGTGTAGTCCAGCTGCCTGTTACCTGATCTAGAACTTCATAAAAATCAACAGCTTTTGTCGTCACAATATTATTTGTTCCAAATGTTCTGAATATTACAGTACCATCATTTTGCACCAAAGCCGTAGCAACGGGATTACCCGTACCTTCTTCATTGCCATATAAGCAAATGATGTTTTGTGGCACAGCTCCACTTTGCGAATCAAAAATTCCGGTTGCCTGTGTTGTCGAAGAACCGAATTCAACACAGCGGCTGCTTCCAATTGTCGTTAATGTGTCCGGTGTACCGCCAATAATATCCGATAAAAATACTCGCCACCACATCGAATTACCTTCTGCAAAACGGGTATTACCGGTTGTCAGAATATTGATCCATACCGATTTTGACGTTTCTCCCGGACCGGTAATAAATGTTGAATAATCCGGTGGAATACTTGTCGATGTCAGTGATTTATTGGAAGAATAGTTGAAAGAATTTGTTTCAGCCGAATAATGGAGATTATTGCCGGCACCAAATGTAATCTGAGTACGATTCTCTAAACCCGAAGTAATAAAACGATATGTTGTATTGGGGAATAAGTTATCAAAACGTACCAAGGCATAAGCAGGAACACGCGTAAGATTAGATGTAGATTTTACAACTTGAGGAATTAACACATCTTGCATTGTGATGCGTGGGTTGATCGTAATTGGTGGAGAATCAATTGGGCTTAAACCCGTTGTTGCACATCGCAAGGTATATGTTCCAGCTGAAGAAAAACGAATATCATTGAATGTTGCAATCCCATTGACTAACGGTTTAGTCAGTGTCCCAACAAGAGTATTAGGTCCGCTCGCTATGCTAATTGTAACAGTCCCTGTATAATTAGGATCAACCGAATTATCTTGTCTTCTCGCTTCCACAGTAAATGGTTGTAATATTTTTCCGACATAACCTTTAGTTTGAAGAGAGGACAACACTGCCTGAGAAGCACCCTGTGTTACCGTAAACGGGGCACTTTGTGCATCAGTTAACATTTCACCTGCTGTCCGAGAAGCCAAAATAATAACACCGCTTTCTGCCACATTGTAAGTCAGACCGTTTACAATAACCGAATTCTGGTTGACCGGTATTGTGCCGGTAAGAGTGCCGCCTAAAGTTCCGGAACCGGCAAATCGCGACAATGAAAAAGAGGTCTCTGTTGACACATTCGTTGGATTACCAAGTGCATTCACAGATTGAATAGTCACGGAGAATGTACTGGTTGAAGAAGGAGAACCGGGTGAGATTGAAGAAATTCTTAATGCTGTTGGAGTACCGAATGCAGAAGTGCTTGTCACAGCGATATCGTCTAGGCGTAAACGAGGACGCTGTCCCCCGCTATTTGCTGCAGCCGAATAATACTTCCAACGTAATTGTACAACAGGTTCATTGTTTACTGATATAGGCAATACAGTGCTGAATGTTTGAGTGTGTCCATTGGTTTTTCCTGCTGAAGAATACTCAATAGGTCCTGGCACATCAGACCAAGCAGCGGAAGTGCCAATACGATACTGCAAACGGATAGCATATTCACGAGGCGTGGGATTGCCGTCACCCTGAGTGAGAGTACCACCTAACCAACTTACGGTGATATTGGAACGCCCCGAACAATTCAGTGCAAGCACGGCTGCACCAAGTTGACCGTTTGTGGTACTGCTTGTATTGACAATCCCAAATCCGTCATTGTCTAAACCATTGATGCGGACACCTCCTGTTAAGTTGTAGGCAAGCGTATAATCTGCCGGTAAATCTGTACTTAGACCGGGATCAACGGCACTGCCGTTCGCTGTACGATGAAAGCGTACACTCGGCGGAAAAACACCAGCAGCGTTTGTCGGTGACCATGACAAAAGTGAATAATCACCCAAAGATAAATCATAGGGTGTTGGATTGGTTTGTGCGAAAAGCGTTACGCTTGCGCACATTACCGCGAAAGCAATGCTTACAAATGACTGAAAAATTTTCATAAGTTACCCTTTGGGCACGTGAGGAAAAAAAATTTTACAAAATTATCAAGAAAGCGGCATGTGCAACCCTTCTTTGAGAGACAATATCAAAACTTATCACAAAATCACTGTAGAAATACAGAGCAATTTTACGATATAATCCCAAGAATTTTACTCAAATCGCAAAGACTCGGCAGTAAAAACCGGTACGCGTTGTTCACCTGTGAGCGATTGTATCACTTCTGGTTCTAAACCTGCCTGCTCTGCATAAATGCGCGCATCTTCTTCACTTACAATTTTGGATTCGATTTGTCCTTCTACAATTGCCGTTTTTCCTTCAGTATTCATAGGTGATGCAAATGCACCTTGAGCAAATATAACGCGCATGGATTGTTTCCCATCGGTCAGGATTGTCCAGCACCCTTCGGTTTTACATACGGTTTTTACCGTTGCTTTCACGGCAATATTTTGATGGAAGCTGGTCGGTTCCAATGCTTGACTTACGGTTAATGCCGGCGATTGTACAAATGGCTCTTTACCATAAAATTCCGGTGCTTTCGAACAGCCAATAATGCAGAGAGCACAAAACAATACTAATGTTACTTTTCTCATAAGATTGTGTTAATTCGTTGATAATCTTGTTCTATATATTGTGCTAACTCTTTTCCGAAGTCAGAATTTAAGCGCAACACACTAAAGTCAAAAGGATAATTATTCAGGTATTGCATAATGAAAATATTATTGCCATTCGATCCCGGCATAATCCCGCAATAGTAGAAGCCAATTTTTTCCAATTCCATTATTGCCGAATGTGTTGTCGGATCCGATAACGGCAATTGTACATAAATGGCAACAACTCCATCATAACATAAGCCCTTAACAAGTTTTTTGATCGTTAAGGCATACTCTACTCCATAGGATTTTACCGAAATTGTCGCCCCACTGTAGCTATCTGTTTTCAATGCGATATTTGGTTGCACTGATTGCAAATCGGGAACTGCTTCACTCCCCCATTGAAACTGAGCATCAAGTAATCGGAATGTTTTTGTGAGTATCGGCTGATGATGCGACGGTGCATACATAACCATAGTTGGCGGCGCAGCTAAATACTTATATGCAATAACCAATGACTCTCTTTGTTTTTTCAGCTGTTCAATATCTTTAAATTCAAGCGCATCAGCCCTAGCAAGCATCAATGCTGTGTCGGAGAAGCCATTTGCATGAGCCGGCTTTTGAGAAAAAGGATGTGTGGTCACCGCTTGCATATACACACCGGTCAATCCGCGACGCACCCCTTCTTGTAATCGCGCCTCAGATAATGCTTTCAGGCATCCTTGCCCACGATATCGCGGCTTAACAAAACTCACTCCCATTTCAGCAATCCCGGCATCATCATGCGAAGGTACCAATGCCGAATGCCCCATGACCTCACTTGCATCGGAAACAGCCACAAAAGATATTAAATTATCGCTTTCGTTTAACTCCCGAACACGCTCGGGGTAATAGATATTCTCATAGACGTATGCGTATCCATATGAACTATATGCACATTTTGAGACCTCAATCGCTTCGACCGGCTTCATTCGACGCACATCATAGCTCACAGAACCTTTAGGCAATTCACCTTCATTACGTTCATGCTCTACTTGCTGCTTTTCATCATGAGCCAACATTTCTGAAATATTTTCGCGATGCAGATATTTAAACAATACTGTTTCATGTCCTTTTCTACCGAGATTATGAAATGATACTTCATCAATAAATTTTCGAATCAGGAATACGCCCAAACCCCGTGATGTCATTGTTGAGGCGACTTCATCTGGAGAATATGCCGGTAACTGTTCAGGATCAAAAGGCATACCCTGATCAAAAATGGTGATTCGTAAACCAAGAGATTCCGGAGTGATAACAACGGAGAAATATTCTGTTGTACCAACAGGAAAAGCATGCTTTATCACATTCACGACCGCTTCCTCCGTGCCTAACTCTAATCTGCTGATGTCCTCGGGTGTAAATCCTTGAAATTTTGCCATCTGATGAACGCCACCCAACACGATCGGCAAAAATTGTACATCATTGGCTATTGTGAGTGTAATTGACTTTCCTATAATTGACATACGATTAATTATTTATGGTAAAAAATATTGTTTTTCTTCCGGTAAAGGTAATCGGCAACTCTCCTTTTTGCCAAAAAACTTGTAACGGTATTTTGCAAGCGTATTGTAACAAATGTTTCGCAATGGTCGAGGAATAATCACAAAAATACAAAGAAGTGAATATGGTAAGCCGAGCCGTCGCAAAATATGTATGATTGCATCCGAACGCTCATACCGACTCGCCTTACTGAGACAGATGAGAGTATCGGGGTCTTTATCTGCCGGCACTATGATACCATATCGTTCTGCTGTGATGCCTTGCAAGGGAGCAAACATCAAATGGCGATTCTTGTCTAAGCGAATAAGCAAGTCCACAGTCGTATTACATAAGCCGCACACACCATCGAAAAACACAATTGTCTGCGCTTGCGATTCCATAGTTCACCATAAAAAAAAATATGAGGATTTTCGACGTTGAGACAAACACCGGTATTTTTGCAGCCGTACAATAATTTGAAACGGAACGACATGAAACCAACCAAAGGGATAGTACTTGCCGGGGGCAGCGGCAGCCGCCTTTATCCACTATCGAGTGTATGCAGCAAACAGTTACAACCCATTTACGACAAACCACTCATTTATTATCCATTGGCAACTCTGATGCTTGGGGGTATATGCGACATACTTCTCATCACCACGCCACACGATCTCCCCTTGTTTGAAAAACTCCTCGGTGATGGCTCCCAATGGGGTATCTCTCTCAACTATGCAATACAAACCGCACCAAGAGGACTCGCCGAAGCTTTTATCATTGGCGAAGATTTTATCAACAATAACCAAGTATGCCTAATCCTGGGCGACAATGTGTTTTATGGTAAACTAGACTTCTTACGCAATGCTTTAGAACATAATATCGGCGGCACCATTTTTGGATATCAAGTAACCGATCCCGAACGATATGGCGTTGTAGAATTCGGTGAAAACGGCAAAGTACTTTCTATCGAGGAAAAACCCAAACATCCAAAATCGCATTATGCCATTCCGGGTTTATATGTATTCTCTTCGGAAGTGGTCAATATTGCCAAAAATGTGAAACCGAGCCCAAGAGGAGAATTAGAAATTACCGATATTCATAATGCCTACTTACAACAAAACATACTTCAAGTGGAAATTATGGGCAGAGGCATTGCATGGCTTGACACAGGAACTCCTGAAAGTTTGCTCGAAGCCGGAACATTCATTCATGCCATTGAAAAAAGACAAGGGATGAAAATTGCTTGTCTGGAAGAAATCGCTTTTTTGATGAAATATATAAACGAAGAAGAATTAATGCGTCATATTATTACTCTGCCCAATTCATCTTACAGACAATATTGTGAAAAAATTATGACTTTACAATAATCAAACAAACAATTGTAAGATCAAAACAATTACTCTGTTCTTAGCAGCCGTAACTGTTGCGCAACTCATCGTTAATTTTTTTTAGAAAATTGTGGTGGTGGTGATATTCTCCATAAGGTATCACACACTTCCGGTGCTATGGAATCAAGTATGCAAGTGGCGTATCGCTCAATGATGATAAGCGATGTATCATTCTGTAATGTAGAGAGTTAATCACGAATCATATATGTTGTTTTGTTATCTCGCTTCTCTTTTGTAGTTTTGCAGAAACAAACGGCGCCTTGCGCCAAGGCGAGAGTCAACGGCAAGGCTATGACGACACAGTAACAACAAATCAAAAGGCAAAAAATAAGAATATGAGAAAAATAGTTTATTATGTAGCAAGTTCACTTGACGGATTTATTTCAGGCTTGAATGATGATATTAGTGGCTTTATAACCACAGGAAACGGTGTGGAAAAATACTTAACAGACTTATCCAATTTTGACACAGTAATTATGGGAAGAAATACTTATGAATTTGGCTATAAATTTGGCTTACAACCCGGACAACCTGCATATCCGCATATGAAACATTATATCTTTTCAAACAACTTAAAACTTGAAAATCCAAATCCGAAAGTACAAGTGAAAAACATAGACCTATCTGAAATAGACAAACTACAATTGGAAGAAGGAACCGATATATATCTTTGTGGTGGTGGACAGTTTGCACATTGGCTTTTGGAAAACAAAAAAATTGACACATTAAAACTGAAACTTAATCCATTGATATTGGGAGAAGGTGTAAAGCTTTTTGGAAATTCGTCTTCAAAGTACAAGCTAGACTTAGTTGATAACTCAATTTATGAGAACGGA
>JAYRWZ010000406.1:0-1991 GCA_041917875.1 Chloroflexota bacterium
ATGCCAATCATGCAGCACTGCCCGCAACAGTTAACAGAAAAATATCATACATTTCGCGAAGGAGTGAGAGGAAAAAACACAGAAAACAGAGAAAATCGCAACAGATACGTCAATAACTCAATAAAACTTTGTATCTTTGCGGTCTTATTTTTTCAAACAGTAGAAATTAACGCTATGAAACGTACATTTCAACCAAGTAATCGCAAGCGTCGCAACACTCACGGTTTCCGTACGCGTATGGCTACAAAAAATGGCCGTAAAGTTTTGTCACGTCGTCGTGCGAAAGGCCGCCTTCGTCTGACAGTAAGCGACAGCATCCGTCGTTAATATAAAGACACATTACATTCCGCTTCACGGACAATGCGGAGTGATTGCAGCATAATTATTGAACAAGGGCGAACATCTGTTTGCCCTTTGTTATGTTCGGCAATGAGCCATTTCACAGAACTATGCGAACAGCACCCATCAAAGGGATAAAACCATTTTCGGAAGCCATGCGCTTCGGGCGACGTTTCCATAGCCCGGAATGTATGATAACTGTCCGCCGTTCATCGCAACCAACGGACATAGTGTTCTATGGTCTTATCGTGCGTAAAAAGTTGGCACGTACATCGGTTATGCGTAATCGTATCAAACGATTGTTGCGCCAGAGCATACGGGCATGGTACGCGGCGCCGCCCGAAGGTGCGGAATATATCCAATCAATTATTCTTGGTTGGAACAATATTCCTCCCCATCCGATGCAGATAGCTTTGAAGGATGTTGAACCTCTCGTTGCACGACTGCTCAATGAGGCTGTTGCGTATTTCAATAAAAAACGTCAGGAAAAACTTCAATCATTGCAAGGTTCTCCATGAAGTATATTCTGATTGGCTTATTGCGATTGTACAAAAAATTTATATCGCCATTGCTCCCCAACTCATGTCGTTTTTATCCGACATGCTCGGTGTATGCAATGGAAGCATTAGAAAAACATGGTGCTCTTATGGGTACATGGCTTGCAATAAAGCGTGTATTCAAATGTCACCCTTTTCACAAAGGCGGCTTCGACCCCGTGCCATAAACAGCACCCGGCGATTGCGGCTTTACAGCTATGTATTCGGCTATTTGTCACTTATTTATCTTCTCATTTCAGTATGAATCAACAACCTCAACCGATGGATAAACGCTCCCTTATCGGCTTCGTACTCATCGGCATCATTATCACTGCATGGATGATGTATTCGAGCATCTCTACACGTCCGACCGACAATGCAAAAGAAACAAAGAAAAAAACTGAATCAACCGCAACGGACAAGCAAAATCCAAACCCGCAACAAACAACTGCGCAAAATTCAGATGCTACTCTCAATTCTTTGGGAAAATATTTCTCACCCCTTGCAGCAAAAAATGAACGCTTCTTTACTATCGAAACCGATAATTATATAGCAAAAATCAGCTCCAACGGTGGCACTATTGCCTCTTGGAAATTGAAACATTATGATAAATGGGATAAAACAAAAGTGCAGCTTATCAAGCCATACGCTCGTGAGTTCGGCTTGGAATTTTCAAGTATTGACGGTAAAAAAATTGATGCTAAAAAATTGCAGTTTGAACTTATACCCGCTTCAAAAACCGCAAAAAATAATTATACGCGGCTCTATGGTGAATCTACGTTTACGCTCAATGCTCGTTTGACCATCGCACCCGGCAGTGAAATTGTTAAAACTATGACTTTCCGTGGCGACGCCTATTCTTTCGACGCAGATATTGCACTCAACAATGTGGAACAATATATTGTGCGCAACTATGATATCACATGGAACAAAGGTCTTCAATATCAAGAAGAAAATAGTGTGGATGAATCCAATACAGCCACTGCAATGGCTTCTTTGAATGGTTCTATCGAAGAATTAAATGCAGCAAATTACACCGATGAGCATAAGACAAATTTCACAGGAAAAATTGACTATCTCGCTGTGCGCAGTAAGTATTTTCTTGCAGCACTTCAA
>JAYRWZ010000407.1:0-2062 GCA_041917875.1 Chloroflexota bacterium
TGACAGACACTACCAAGCGGGAAAGTATCACAATGCCGATGTCATTATAAAAATACCTTCAGATTGCCCTCTGATAGATCCAAGGATTATTGATAGAGTGATTAAGTTTTTTATAGATCATTGTTCAGAATACGATTTTGTCAGCAATCTGCATCCTGCAACATATCCCGATGGTAATGATGTGGAAGTAATTCCGATGAGTATTTTAGAATATACGCATAAACGTGCTCAAAAAACGTATGAGCGCGAGCATACTACTCCGTTTATTTGGGACAATCCTGAATTATTCAGAATTGGAAATTGTACATGGGAATTGGGATATGACTTTTCAATGTCACATCGCTGGACTTTGGATTATCCCGAGGACTATCATTTTATTACGGAAGTATATAAAAAACTGTATGTTCATAATCCTATGTTCGGGTTATATGATATATTATCTCTCGTAGAAGATCATCCGGAGATTTCGGAAATAAATAGTAGATACATAGGTGTTAATTGGTATAGAAAACATCTTCATCAGTTAAAAACAGTAAACATTTCTCAAACCAGACTTGAATATTTCGATGAACGCGCAAGAGTGTAATAATTTGATTTCAATAGCATTACGTGTACGCGAGAGTATTATACGCATGAGCACAAACGGTGGCTGTTTTATCGGGGCATCTTTATCGTGTGCCGATATCATTGTCTATTTGTATGCACAATATTTACAGATTTCACCGGAGAGTGTAGATTATCCCGATCGAGATTTCTTGTTTCTTTCAAAAGGGCATGATGTTCCGGCTTTATATGCGACATTAGCTGAATTCGGATTTATCGAAAAAGAAAGACTTTCGAATCATTTAGATATCAATGACAATATCTATTGGCATCCTAATACTTCTATACCGGGAATTGAATTTCATTCAGGTTCCTTAGGGCATTTATTATCTGTCGCAATGGGTGTAGCTTATGATTGCCTTATGAAAAAACAAGATAACACGATCATTGTTATTTTGGGGGATGGTGAATTGAATGAAGGTTCTGTATGGGAAGGACTGCTTGTTGCATCTGCTTTGAAATTACATAATATGATTGTTATTGTTGATAGGAATAAATTTCAAGCGAATATGAGAACAGAGGAACTTATTCCCTTAGAACCTTTAGAAAATAAATTTACTTCCTTTGGATGGAATGTCCAAAAAATTGATGGGCATGAATTTCTTGCAATTGATAGTGCTTTTAAAATATGTGACGACCATAAAGGCGTTCCCCATGTGATTATTGCCGATACTATTCGTGGTAAGGGTGTGCCGAGCATAGAAGAAAGAGCAGACCGATGGTTCTGTAATTTTTCACATAATGACATTGAAAGTTTAATCCGAGAGTTATATGGTAATGAATCAAAGCAATTAGAATCTTCTATATTTTATGTTCGATAAATAAAGAGTTTTATGACGTATGAACAATTATTGACCGAGCTTGCAGAGGAGAATAATTCCCTCTACATCATGACAGCTGAAAATCGTGCACATATTCGACAATTACAGCAAAAAATAGGTAATAAATTCATTGATGTAGGTATTGCTGAACAAACGATGATCGGTATGGCGGCAGGGCTGGCATTGCAAGGAAATACTGTAATAACCCATGCTTTAGCATCCTTTTTGACTATGAGGTCATTTGAGTTTATTCGTACCGATGTGGGAATTGCTGAGTTGCCGGTATGTATGGTTGGTTTTATTCCCGGAATATTATCCGAAGCAAATGGCCCAACCCATCAATCATTAGAAGACATTGGTTTAATGAGACTAATTCCTGCGATGAATATATTTTCTCCAATGGACGAAGAAGAGTTGTTTAAAGGTATGGTACATATTATTAATTCTAAAAAACCTTGGTACATACGATATTCTAATCAACCTGCGAAAATTCATCATACGCCATTTGAGATAGGAAAAGCAGAAGAGATTGGTGAAGGAAATGATATAGTGATTTTTTCGCATGGATTTTTATGCAATGAAGCAATTGAAGTTGCATCACAGTTAGAAAGAAATGGGTTTGCGACAAAAGTTATCAA
>JAYRWZ010000408.1:0-8004 GCA_041917875.1 Chloroflexota bacterium
AAAACAACAGGTTATCTCGGGTTTGTATGATTCCTTAAATAAAAACGGTCATTTAATAATCGGCTATTCCGAGTCATTACATGGTGTGTCGAAGGCATTCAAACTGATTCATTTACCCAAAGCAATGGTTTACAAAAAAGAGTGATTTATTTACTTCTATCAATTTATTTTTCACACATTACTCTATCTTCAGACTCACTATGCAAAAAACCGTTCTTATAGCAGATGATTCGATGTCGGTGCGCAAATTTGTAATGCTGGCATTAAAATTACAAGGTGTCCGTGTCATAAGTGCCGTTGATGGTATGGACGCATTAGAAAAAGCGGCTGTAGAAAAAATAGATTTACTGATTACAGATTTAAATATGCCGAATATGGACGGCTATACACTTATCAAGAATTTGCGCGGCACTGCAGATTACGCTTCTTTGCCTATTATTATATTGTCGTCCTTATCGAAAGATGCCGATGTGCAAGCAGGTATGGATGCCGGTGCGGATTCCTATTTAGTGAAGCCGTTTAATGCAAAACGACTGCAATATGAAGTATCAAAATATATAGGTTAATTTTACTACAAAAAAAATGTTTAGAATACATTTACGAGGATACATGTTATGAAATTTTTAGTTGTTGATGACTCGCCCACAATGCGCCGTATCGTAATTAATGCTTTGGCATCATTCGGCTATGATTCGGTGGTGGAAGCAGAAGACGGTCAAGACGCATTCAGTAAATTACAAGCCAATCCGGTTGAATTTATCATTACCGATTGGAATATGCCCAATATGAATGGTTTGGAATTTACCAAAGCGGTGCGTGCTGATGCCAAATTTTCGAAATTACCTATTTTAATGGTAACAACACGAGGGCTGAAACAAGACATTATCGAAGCATTGCAAGCACGTGTCAACAATTATGTGGTAAAGCCGTTTACCCCCCAAGTACTCAAAGAAAAAATTGATGTCATTTTATCCTCCATAGGAAAATAATCATTTTACCCACCATTGTCACTTAGGAGGATACTATCATGAAAAAAGAATTAGATATAAAAGAACTACTCAAAAAGGCAGAAGAGTTAAAAGCATTGTTTGTGCTTGGTCAAAGAGTGATTCCCTTTCTTGAGGAAATCTTTTTATTTATTCAAGACACCTCGCCATTGATACAAGAAATAAGTTCTTCAATCAAAGATAATCTGAAAAAAATGCCCAAAGCTTCGAAGCAATTATCGAAAGTAACGGAAGCGACGGAAATGGCAACCAATGAGATTATGGATACTGTGGACGGTGTTATGTATAAATCCGGCATTATCAGCACCAATCTTGCTTTGATACGCGATATAGGTTCTCAAGCTGAATTTGCCCAAAACGAGGATTTTTTACGTGCAATTTCCAATTCGGACGAAGTATTAAAAAGTATAAAAAATGATGCACAAAATATAATGATGGCATTGCAAGTGCAAGACATCACTTCACAGCAAATTGCTGCCGTGAATAATTTATTGGAAACCTTGCAAACCAAACTC
The DNA here is from genome assembly GCA_041917875.1 of Chloroflexota bacterium. Classification (GTDB taxonomy): domain Bacteria; phylum Bacteroidota; class Ignavibacteria; order Kapaibacteriales; family UBA961; genus UBA2353. The sequence continues at coordinate 1,523 of JAYRWZ010000408.1, forward strand.
GGCAGCATTACCGACCGATTAAAAAACACTGAATTTGCAGTATTCTCTTTAGAAAATGCTACCGAAAAACATCAGTTCGATTCGCGTACCTCAAATTTACATCGTACAATTGCATTTGACCCCGATGCCGTGGATGCCTTAGCCAATAATACATCACGTCAGCAGGATGTGGATGATTTAATGAAACAAATAAATGAATCTCCGGAAGATTTCTCTCGCGAGCAACAATATAATGATTCGCCGCAATCATCGGAAAATGCCTATGATGATGAGGAGGACATTGATATTGATGCATTATTTGCAGCGAATGCAGCCAATAACTCTGCCGATGATGATGAGGACATTGATATTGATGCATTATTTGCAGCGAATGCAGCCAATAACTCTGCCGATGATGATGAGGATATTGATATTGATGCATTATTTGCGGCGAATGCACAATCGGCGACCGAAGAACACAATACCAATCAATTACCGGACAGCGATGAACCGTTTTCGCAAGATGATATTGATGCTTTATTTAAGTAAAGTGTAATCTTCGAGCTACGCAAACGTTTATCATTCGTAACCCATAGTAACGTGTATATATTTATCGGGATGGAATTATGCAATTAGATGATGATATGAAAGAAATATTCGAGAGTTTTCTTGTTGAATCGCAAGAACTTCTCGATGCACTTATGCCGGATTTAATGCAATTGGAAACTTCCGGCGACGATATGGATTTGATGAACAGAATATTCAGGGGTTTCCATACGATAAAAGGCACATCCGGCTTTATGGGTTTCGATTCCATTACCGTGATAACTCACCATGCCGAGGACTTGCTCAATAAATTGCGCCGTTCCGAATTAACAATTACGATGGATATGGTGGATGTACTTCTGGAAGTGCATGATTGGATACAATTATTAGTGAAAAATTTGAGCATGGGCGATGATTCTCCCGTTGATTATTCGCAAACATTAGCGCGTTTGGAAGCGGTGATTAATCCAAGTACCGAAATATCCTCGTCCTCAAAAAAAGCAGAAATACAGCCTTCAGCCATGGACAGCGTCCTTGCCGACACATCCATGAAAGGACCCGGTGATTTTACCGATGAGCAACTTGCACAAATTCAAGCGGCTTTTGCGGAAATAAATAGTGAATTTGCTAAGGAACTTTCTCAAGAATCATTGCCGGCCACATCACAAAGCGCGCTTGATACTGTGTTGAACAATGCCGCAATAACACAAAATCAGGGCGATTTTACCGAAGATGAACTTGCAATGATTCAGGCGGCTTTCGCAGAAATAAATACGGATTTTTTCGTAAAAAAAGAATCTAAGCCCACAGAAAAAACTACGGAATTATCCCAACAAACAGTTGAAAATACTAAAGAAACAAAATCGGTTGAGCATAGCGAACAGAATAAAGAATCAGCCGCAAAAGCAGCACCGGTCGCAGCCGCAAAAAGTGCTCCCGCAACGTTATCATCGGCCGATGCAACAATCCGCATTGATGTCAGCAGAGTGGAAGCATTAATGGATTTATCGGGAGAGCTGGTGCTTGGGCGTAATCGTTTATCACAAATTTCCGATCGTCTAAAGGAATTATTCGACAGCGAACACCTTGTTGCCGAATTATTGGAAACTACATCGCAATTAGATAAAATTACGACCGATATACAAGCCACAGCTATGAAAATGCGTATGGTGCCTATTGGTAAACTCTATCAAAAATCACCGCGTATTGTGCGCGATTTATCCAAAGAATTCGGCAAAGAAATTGAACTGATTCTCAAAGGTGAAGATACAGAAATTGATCGTGGTATTATTGAAGAATTAAATGATCCTTTGGTTCACATGATTCGTAATTCCTGTGATCATGGTATTGAGTCACCCGAAAAACGTGTGGCAAAAGGCAAACCTGCCAAAGGCACAATTACTCTTGATGCCGAACAAGAAGGCAATAATATTGTGCTCCGTATAAGCGATGACGGTAATGGAATTGATGCGGAAAAAGTAAAAGCTAAGGCATTGGAAAAAAGCGTAATTACGCCCGAACAAGCCGCGCTTATGTCAAAACGCGAACTCTATCAGTTAATCTTCGCTCCCGGGTTCAGCACGGCGGCGGTAGTATCCGCTGTGTCCGGTCGCGGTGTGGGGATGGATGTCGTAAAAACAAATATACAAAAACTCAAAGGTGTTATAGAAATAGAATCCGAAATAAATAAAGGTACGACCTTTGTTATTAAATTACCACTCACCTTAGCAATAATTCAGGGGTTAATCGTTCAAGTAGAAAATGAGACGTATGCACTGCCATTGAGCAATGTTGTGGAAGTTGTCGCATTAACCGATGAAAATTGTTATACAATCAATCAAAAGAGGGTTATTCGTATTCGCCAGCAAGTTCTGCCATTATTGACATTAAAAAATGAATTGAATATTCCCGAAAAACCAATACCTTCAACTGCACAATATGTGGTTGTGATAGGGCTGGCACATCAACGCTTGGGAATTGTGGTGGACTCCTTGCTTGGTCAGGAAGAAATTGTGATTAAATCATTAGGTCAATATCTTGGTAATATACCCGCCATTGCCGGTTCCACAATTCTGGGTGACGGTCGTGTTATTATGATTCTCGATATTCAAGAATTAGTTGATAAAGTCAAAGTTGAATAAAACATAATCCCATATCGCGTATGACTATGTGATATGATTATACAAGCAGACTATGAAAGAAATAAAAGTACTCGTTGTAGATGATTCTGTGTTTATGCGTCAGGCAATTTCGCGTATGCTTAATTCCGACCCCGAAATTACAGTCATAGATACCGCAAAAAATGGTAAAGAAGCCATAGAAAAAATTAAATCTTTGTCGCCTGATATTGTCACCATGGACGTTGAGATGCCCGTAATGACAGGATTGGAAGCTCTGAAAATTATTATGACAGATCATCCCGTTCCCGTGATAATGCTTAGCTCTCTTACCTCCGAAGGTGCGCAACTGACACTTGATGCTCTGTCGTTGGGGGCTGCCGATTTTATTGCGAAAAGAACAGCCAATCTTTCGACGGAAACGTATTCTATTCAGCAAGAACTTATTGACAAAGTCAAGCATGTGTATTCCAGCCCTTTGCTGAAACGCAAGCACAATCGAGTGATGCCGGCAATTGCGCCGACACCAAAAATGCCGACAACGCCAATTCCTTCTGCCGTAGCAACAGCCATACCGCATACCACAGGAAGAAAACGTCCGGCGGCGAGCCATTTTCAACTTACAATCATCGGTATTTCCACCGGCGGACCTTTGGCTCTGCAAAGCGTCATTCCCAAGTTATCAAAATCATTGCCGGTTCCGGTCATTATTGTGCAACACATGCCGCCGCATTTCACGAAATCTTTAGCCGAAAGACTTGATAAATCTTCTGCCGTTCATGTCAAAGAAGCCGAAGACGGTGAATTGCTGCAAGCGGGCACTGTCTATATTGCCCAAGGTGGCAAGCATATACTTATCAATAAATCACGCCGCCTCGTCATTTCCGATGAACAATTTCCTGTATTGTATAAACCTTGTGTTGATATACTGTCTTTGAGTGCCGCAGAAGTGTTCGGCGGTAAAATCTTATCGGTCATCATGACAGGTATGGGACGCGATGGGATGGAATCATATAAAAAAATTTCCTCTCTCGGCGGCTATGTACTTTCCCAAGACGAACATTCATGCGTCGTCTATGGCATGCCCAAATCGGTTATCGAAGCCGGTATTGCCGATGAGATTGTTCCATTACATGATATTGCTTCCACAATCAATGCCTGTTTGGGTGTGCATTAACTAACGGAATTGCAAAGCCCGCACAGGAGTAATGCGTACTGCAATAAGTGCAGGGACAAAGGTTGCCGCAATGGACAAAAACAAGGAAAATGCACATACAATAATTCCATGTATCGGCTCGAATGCAATAGGTGCCGTATCAAGATAGTACAAAGTGCTGTCAAGATGGATAATGCCATAGTATTGCTGTATAAAACAGAGCAAATAGCCCAACCCGCAACCCAAAAAAGTGCCGAGCAAGCCGATGCCCACGCCTTGAGCTACGAAAACTGCCACAATATCGCGGCTCGCCATACCTATTGAACGTAAAACACCAATCGTATGCGTTTTTTCGACGACTCCTATTAGCAAAGCCGTCAAAACATTCAACATAGCAACTATTGTTATTAAGCCGAGCACTATCGGTATAGGTTTTTTTTGCATCTCGATCCACCCAAAAATGGAAGCATTCAGATCATTGACCGTTGGCGCATAATAGGGGTAGCCAAGTAAATTTTCGATCGCTTGGGCAGTGCTGCGTATATTGTCCATGTCTTTGACCATAATATCAAATCCGGTGACCGTGTGCGGCGGCAAAGAAGCAAGGTTATGCGAGGTTGCTAAGGGCATAAACACATAGACATCTTCGTACTGTGTCATTCCCGTTTTATAGATGCCGACAATGCGCAATTTTTCTACATTAGGCACTATATTGCCTCCTTGCTGTTGTTCAATCGTGGTCACCACCACAATAGAGTCAATGCCCAGATTTGCTTTTTGAGCCAAAGATTGACCGATGATAACTTCTTTAGCATCCGGCGCGCTGCATGAAAATCTGCCGGCAACGATGTGTTTAGGTCTTTGAGACAATTCTTTATCGGGATCAACACCTTTGATAACAATGCCTTCGAGAAAGGTCCCATGACGCAGCAGGGCTTCTTTTTCTACATGAGGAGCTATGCTGATAACATCGGGAATATGTTCCATCACGGCTTGACATATTGCAGCACCGTCGGCTACGGGTCTTGAACCGAAAGCATATAAATGTATGTGAGAAGTAAATTTAGTAGCATTTGTTCTTAATGCTTTGTCGAATCCTTCCAATACCGAGAGTGAAATAATTAGAGCCATAGTGCCTATTGCGACACTACCTATGGCTACCCATCGAGTAAAGCGCAAAAACTTACCCCTTTTTATGGGTTGGGCAATGCGACGTGCAAGGAAAAAGGCAAGTGATTGTTTCATGGGCGCAATATACGCAAGAGCGGCGAGCGAACAACCATTCTGCACATATTTTGCCCTATGCACATATCTTTACAATCATTTTACTTGGTAGGGCTAAAAAAAATGCGGAGTTTTGCAGTTATTATTGTTCATTTTCATGGCTATCTATGAATGGTAAACTACTAATTTTACTTTTTATTCTTTGTTCCACCGGATTGTGGGCACAGGGCGTGACCACCGGTTCAATAAGCGGCACTGTCTTCTCGCAGCCCGCAAAGGATAAGCCCCGCATTGCTTTGGTCGGTGCTAAAATCACGGCACTGCATGAACCGACGGGCACAAAATACGGTGCTATTGTGCGCAATGGCGGGCGATATGCCATAAAAGGGATGCGAGTGGGGGGCCCCTATACACTTCGTGTTTTGTATATTGGTTATGCTCAGGCTGAACGTCGCGATATCACTGTGCAACTTGGTGAGGAAACAACCGTGTCATTTGAACTTGCCGAAAAAGAAATCCTAAGTGAAGAAATTGTTGTCACTGCACAAAAAAACTCGGAACTGGATGCCTCAAAAACAGGTGCCGCTTCTGTTATTACCAATGAACAAATAACCGCCGCACCAACAGTAAACCGAAATATCGGCGATTTTGCACGTATCAATCCCTATGCAAATCAAAAAGGTTCAAGCGAAAGCGGTGGATTTCAAGAAATTAGCATTGCGGGGCAAAATTCTCGCTTTAATAATATTCAGATTGACGGTGCAATTGCCGGTGATGCTTTTGGCTTATCGAATTCAGGCACATCCGGCGGACAAGCCAATGCCAATTTTATTTCTTTGGATGCTATCGAAGAGATGAAAGTGTCCGTATCGCCTTATGATGTGCGTCAAAGCGGTTTCACGGGAGGTGTCATCAATGCGATTACTCGCGCAGGTAAAAATAAATCCGAAGGATCTGTCTTTCTCTATGGTCGCAATGAAGATCTTGTCGGGCTTAGTCCCGATAAAAACCGTCGTCCTTTCGCTTCATTTCAAGATTTTCAAATGGGAGGGCGGCTCGGAGGAAAAATAGTGGAAAATACACTTTTTTTTCATATCTCCGGAGAAATACGATTACGAAAATTTCCATTAGAACTTGGCTTGAATGATCCTGGCGCACTTGTTAATTTTCCTGTGCCGCAAAGCCAAATTGATGATATTGCAGATATTGCACGCTCCGTATATGGATATGATGCCGGTAATTCCAACCCATTCACGCGTCGCGAAGATTCCTATAATATTACGGCACGTTTGGATTGGAATATCAATGAATCGCATAAAGTACAATTCCGCCACAATTATACCCATGCTTATCAAGATCGTAATGTGCGCCGAGATTTACGTAATTTTTCTTTAACAAGCCAATGGAATACTTTTTTCAGTAATATTAACTCATCGGTATTGCAAATAAATTCGGTATTT
>JAYRWZ010000409.1:0-2340 GCA_041917875.1 Chloroflexota bacterium
CCACCTCCTTTGCAATTACAGGCATTGGAAAATGGCAGTGTGGACGCAGTGATGTGTGTGGAACCTACTGGTACTTTAGCGCGTGTGACGGGTAAAGCAAAGGTCTTTATGCACGCTCCCATCGAGCATCATATTTTTCCGAAATGGACGGGAGGATATTATTCCTTCCATTCGGATTTTATCAAGAATAATCCCGAAACCGCTCGCAAAGTATATGATATATTCGTACAATCTTTGGAAGAAATTCGCAATAATATGCAAAAAGCGAAAAAAACGCTGACGCAATACACGCCCATACAAAATGAGACTATTGCACAAGCGGTTTCTATACCGGAATTTACCATGGGTAATACTCTCGATACACAGGGCTTTTCTACTGTTGCCGATACCTTAGTGCGTTACGGTATTTTAACTCAAAAACCTACATTACAATGGTATCGCTGATGTTGCCATAAAGGATATGGGCTAAACTATAGTATATAACCGGAAACGTTTTGCGGAAGATACTTATCACTTTAGTTCAATTTTATACGATGATTACAGTGATTTTAATGTTTTTTCCCTTGATTGATATGGGGTGATACTTAAACAAAAGTGGTTTTCATTGTCAGAATACGTGTACATCATTGAAAATCACTGTAATCTTAGTATAAAAGGCAAACTACTCCAAAAACACGTAATTCCGGGTTTATCAGTAGAAAAAAAACATGGCTTTATCATAATGCTATAGAATCATTTGAATATTCATTCTCACGCAGAATGATCTGTTGAAGACCAAACTGTATTCGTTGGTGAAAAAACAAGAGAACAGTGGTGTATATTCGGGCACAGGTGTAATAATTTCGTGTTATAAAGAGATTGACATATCTATAGATAAATAGGTACTTCTTACTTCATTAAGATATTCATCATTGATACGACTATTGCGAAATTCTGCTGTTTTTACTGCACCCAAAATATTTGACACATGGAACATTCCCGCTATTAAACCGATAATAGCTGTACTCAGATGGCTTTTATTTGTTAGATGATTGAATTGGTAAGTGGCATAGGTAGCATAGCCCAAGATACCAACAAAACTCATTGCCTGAGCACCGTCGAAATAGTGCTGAGAATAGATTTGCCCAAGTCCGGGAACAATGCCGCTTAATATTCCGGCAAACATCGGGCTTTTGGACGGCAGTGTATGACGTTGTGTTACTGTCGCAAGTATTTTTTTTGATTTTTCTACTATTTCAGGATTTTTACACTCTGCAATTATCACAGCCAAATCATGCTCAGTATTTGAAAATTGTTTCCTTTCTATATCTAACAGTGTTTTGTAAAATGACGATAAAACATACGTTGTGTCTTTCGTACTTGTATTATCTAATTCCATGAGAGCATAATCATACATCTTTATCCCATAGTATGATAATGAAAGCAGAGTTCGACTTTTTGATGTCATTTCCAATGGGACATTTTGCTTTTCCGCAACTAAGGTCAGATAATCAATCGCATTTTCATACTTTGCACTTTTATAATAGGAATAACCAATCATATAATCGTACTTGACACGGTTGCTGTCATGTATGGCATCGAAGCGTAATTCTTTTAACACAGTAATAGCTCGAAAATAGTCTTTCTCTTTCAATAAATTTGCTAAAAAACCTAATTTATTGGTTTGGCTGTAACATGTATGTAGAGAAATAAAAGATAAAAGCAGGATAAGTAATTTCATGTAAAATTTAATAAAGTGTGTGGAACTGATGATCATCTAACTTAAGAACGCCCTTGGCATTTGTACGATAGGGATAGTAAAATTGTATTGCAAGGTGTTCTCTGTAAAAAAATCTGTCTATAAACATACATACTCCGAGTAAGCCATATTGATTGACGGATGCAATTGCAAATCGAGAACATGAGGTGTGAAATGGACATCGTTCTATAGATGTTTGGGACGCATTTTTTTGATATACACCAATAACGATTTGGGTCAAAGGAGTTAAGAATGATGGCGGCGATGTCGGTTGATACACTTTGTTATTATGTATATCTTCCGGTTCCCATGGATCAACTGTCGGCGGTTGCGCCCAAACCATGTGCACAGATATTATCATTACTACGGTAATTGCTATGGTTTTCATGGTATTAGTACCTCAAAAAATTTGGGGGTATAATCCTAATGTTGGATCATAGCCGTATTTTCTGTTTATTCGGAGTACTTTGGTTTGATTTACTGAGAAGTTACTAAATCGGCTTTTTCTAAGGGTACTCTTAATTCACGTAACTGACCATTCTCATCCAGGCGACGAATGACTCCATAAAGGCGGTTATTTCCGTCAATGGATGCTGTTTCTA
>JAYRWZ010000410.1:0-3199 GCA_041917875.1 Chloroflexota bacterium
ATGGAACAAAAAAATCTGCAAAAGGACTAATAAAAATTGAAATGAGTAATCAGCAGTACAAACTCATTGACCAAGTAACTTGGGATCAAGAAAAACTTGGTGAACTTAAAGAGATTTTTAGAGACGGGAAATTATTGATAGATCAAACATTGGCAGAAATAAGACAAAGAGTAAAGTAACAAAAGACTCAACGCATCTCTATGTTTTGTCTTTGTTGTCAAAGTTTTGTAATTTCGGAGAAAGCAAACTGTTTTTAGAAGGCAAAGTCCATACCTATACAGTGTCAACCGTGGCAATCATCACTTTCCTAAAAGCCGGCAATACATTTGAGGACTAACAATCGCATAAATTATTAGGTTTAAAAAATTATGAATGTGTGCATTGATTTTCGATGCCTAAATTTTAATTTAGATAAAATTGTATGAAACATGCCAAAAGCATAATTATTTTTCTTGTTTTTTTATGTTTAACGCTTCAGGTCTATTCTCAAGAGGGCTTTGAAGTGATTAGTATAGCGGAACGTAAGTACAAGAATGGACAGTATAACGGAGCGTTAAAATTATTGTCCAAAGCTGAAAAAATGGATTATGGGTTTTGTGGTAATGCTTGGATGGAAGCAAACGAAGCTATCAATTTTTTAAGATATAAAATCTATATGCACAAAAAAGAGTATCAAATGGCTATAAATAGTTTAGATTCCCTTGGGTATTCTTCGGATTATAATGATTCAATAAAAATTAGAATCTATCAAATGGAGTATGGAAAGGATTCCTTGAGTAGCATCATTGATTCCTCGTTAGTTAATACTACGATTGAATGTGGGAAGTACCACTGTTATGCAATTATTCCATTAACTAATGGAAATGTAATAAGAATGAGAACCCGGTTCTCTTTGAACAACATCTCCGATGAAAAGAAAAAAGCAAAAATCTGGATAACTTGGTTTAGAAAATCAAAAAATTATACATTGATAAAAGAAAAAGATTGATAGTATTACTTTTGTTAGTCCCCTGTACACACACTTTTCCATAGCACTCCCCTTTTACATTAAAAAAGAATTTCCACGACATACTCTTCAGACAAGTTCTTTGCGATCTCTGTTATTATTACTCCGTTTCCTTTGGCGGTGTTGCCGTAATTATTTTTTTGCGGGGATAGACACCGGATTGTGCAGAAATATTTAATAAAACACCGACCGCAGCGGCGGAAAAAAGTACCGAAGTACCGCCATAACTGATAAATGGCATGGGCAATCCCGTGGTGGGTAAAATACCGCATGTCACTCCTGCATTAATAAATCCGTAAAGAGCAAGTGTTGCCGTGATGCCCGTTGCTAAGAGTGTGCCGAACATATCCGGTGCATTTTTTGCAATACGCATACCGCGCCATGTTATGACTCCAAATGCTGCAATAATGGGTAAAACACCAAGGAAGTAACCATATTCTTCGCCAACAACAGAAAAAATAAAATCACCATAACTTTCCGGTAAGAAAAATTCCCTTTGAATACTTTCACCGGGACCCACGCCGAATAAACCACCGCTGCCGAAAGCTATCAGTGCTTGTTTTAATTGATAATTAACAACCTCTGATTCTGTGCCGTCACCATAGCCGATAAATGCCAAAATACGACGTAAACGATATGGCGCGGAGACCGCATAAAGTCCTGCAATAATTATCCCGACGAATGCAGTGCGTATAAGATATTGTGAGCGGACATTCCCAATAAACATCAACAGCCACGATAAAAGAAATATCACTGAAGCCGTTGATAAATTCGGTTGTAAAGCAATTAAGCCGCAGACTGCAGCCACCCAACCCAACAATGGGAGCATACCTGTTTTAAAATCTAATCGTGAATAATCGCGTGAACCGATAAGAAAGGACAAATGACCGATAAGCGCAAATTTGGCAAGCTCGGAGGGTTGAAAACTGAATGGTCCTATATCTAACCAGCGGGAAGCCCCTTTGACATCTCTACCAATCAGCAAGACCAAAGCCAAACAAGCAATCGCTGCAAAAAGTCCATAATGCGAATATTTTTTTATTATGCGATAATCTATGCGAGAAAATACAATAATCATAACCAATCCCACAAGAATACGCAGCGCGTGATTCCAAAACATTGTTTCGCTTGATCCGGTTTTGACCGCAGCAAAGGCGGCACTTGCGCTATAGACAAATGAAATACCAAAGAGCATAAGCCCCGCCACAGGCAATAAAATCAGCCAATCAATATGACCTGTATATTTAGACATTTTTTTCCTTCATAATGCTGCTTTCCACTGCAAAAATATCATGTTGTCAAGAATCAAGCTCTACAAAAAAGAAAAGCGACGGAGATATTTTCCCCATCGCTTTTTTATATCAAGCAAGCGTTGGCTATTGTCAGAGAACGAGTTTTTCCAATAAATAGGGCTTCACACCACTGATGGGTAATCGCACTTGTTGCATCGTATCGCGCTCACGTATAGTGACTGTATCATCGGCAAGTGTTTGTCCGTCAATAGTTACACAAAAGGGTGTGCCTATTTCATCTTGGCGGCGGTAACGCCTGCCCACTGCACCCGAAGTATCGTATGTCGCTTTAAAATTCTTTTGCAAATCATTGTAGAGTGCTGTGGCTTTCTCGGGCATACCATCTTTATTCACCAAAGGAAAAACTGCCACTTTGACCGGTGCCAAATATGGATGGAAGCGCAATACTGTTCTTTTATCGGATTTGCCATCATCGCCCGCTGTTTCCTCTTCATCATAAGCATTACATAAAAATGCCATAAATGAACGTGATGCGCCGACTGCCGTTTCTATCACATAAGGAGTATAACGTTCGCCACTGACTGTGTCCACATATTCCAATTTTTTACCGCTGAATTCTTGGTGTTTACCCAAATCAAAATCGGTGCGGGAATGAATACCTTCAATTTCGCCCCATCCGAACGGGAATAAATACTCTATGTCCTCGGCTGCGGCGGCATAGTGAGCAAGTTTTTCATGGGGTTTACGACGCAAAGATTCCGGTTTCATCCCCAAAGAAAGAAACCATTGCCAACGTTGTTCCCGCCAATAATCAAACCACTCCGTTTGGCTGCCCGGTTTAATGAAAAATTGCATTTCCATTTGCTCAAATTCACGAGTACGAAACAAGAAATTTTTTGTGTTGATTTCATTGCGGAATGATTTTCCTATTTGGGCAATA
>JAYRWZ010000411.1:0-2492 GCA_041917875.1 Chloroflexota bacterium
ATATATCCTTAATTTCTGCCGACGAACTGCGATTATACAAACAACTCGGATTTTCAGATGTACAATTAGCGTATATTGGGAATATCACTGAAGATCAAGTCAGACAACTTCGAAAAAAACTTGGTATTATTCCAGTATTTAAAACTGTTGATACATGCGCCGCAGAATTTGAGTCCGAAACTCCGTATCATTATTCAACCTATGAGGAAGAAAATGAGTCTGTACGTTCCGACAATAAAAAAGTCATAATTCTTGCAAGTGGACCTAATAGAATAGGGCAAGGTATAGAATTTGATTATTGTTGTGTGCAAGGAGTTTTTGCAGCACGTAAAGCTGGGTGGGAAGCAATAATGATTAATTGTAATCCCGAAACAGTATCCACAGATTATGACACGACAAATAAACTATACTTTGAGCCATTGACATTTGAAGATGTCATGAGCGTTATTGATTTAGAACAACCGGATGGTGTTATTGTGACTTTTGGCGGTCAGACACCCTTACGCCTGTCGCAGCGTTTGGTTAATGCAGGAGTGACATTGTTGGGGACATCACCGGAAGGTATCGATTTAGCTGAAGATAGGAAACGATTTGGTGCATTATTGGAAGAATTGAGCATACCGTGTCCACCTTGGGGAACTGTGACTACAGAAGAAGAAGCTGTTACAATCGCAGCACAAGTCGGTTATCCCGTTTTGGTGCGACCGAGTTATGTTCTAGGTGGACGGGCAATGTTTATTTGCTATCGCGAAGAATCCTTGCGCACTGCCATACGACGCGCTTTAGAGGCATTTCCCGATCGCCCTGTATTGATAGATCATTTTCTTGAAAATGCTTATGAATTCGATGTAGATGCAGTTGCCGACGGCGAGCAAGTGGTCATAGGAGGCGTTATGCAGCATATAGAAGAAGCCGGAGTCCACAGTGGTGATTCATCATGTGTTTTACCGCCTTACACGATTACGAACGAACAATTCGATATGCTCACTTCATTTACGAAAAAATTAGCTAAACGGCTTAATGTCATTGGTTTGCTAAATATTCAATATGCCATGCAAAATGGTAATATTTACGTCATTGAAGTTAATCCTCGTGCTTCAAGAACAGTGCCATTTGTAGCAAAAGCAACGGGAGTTCAGTTAGCGCAGTTTGCTACTAGAATAATGTTGGGTGAAAAAATTCAAGATCTAGGAATTAGAGATTTTTCGCTTTCTGCAAAGCGTGTTGCCATAAAAGAATCAGTATTTCCGTTTATGAAATTTCAAAAAGCAAATGTATTTCTTGGTCCGGAAATGCGTTCAACCGGTGAAGTGATGGGAATAGACGTTTCTTTTGGTGCTGCCATCATTAAATCACATATATCAAGCGGTAATAAATTACCGACACAGGGCATGGTATTTATTTCTTTAAATAATCAAGATAAAACTAAAAGAGCAGTTATGCTTGCAAAAGGTTATCAAGAAGCCGGCTTTACTTTATGTGCTACAACAGGTACTGCACGGTTTTTGCAAGAAAACGGCGTGGAAGCAGCGACTGTTCTCAAGCATTATGAAGGCAGACCAAGTATTATTGACTTGATGAAAAGTGGTGAAGTGCGTATTGTCATAAATACACCATTAGGCGAAAATGCTCGATACGATGAGTACATAATGGGACAAACAGCTATGAGTTATAAAATACCATTTTTTACTACTCTTGCGGCTGCCTCTGCCTCGCTCGCGGGGATAAGTACTTTGCAAGAAACAAAAGGAATACCTTCGGTGAAATCTTTACAGGAATATTTCGGTTAAATTTTTCACACTTTACATTCAATTCTACATTTATCGCGATTAATACATTTGCATTATGAATATTGTTGTCATTTTAAATTATGTTGTTCGTATTATGACCATTATACTTGGGGTACTCATAACAATTAAACCTTGGGATAGTAATGGAAATTCATCTCTTGTTCAAGCATTTGGGGTGGTGACGATCGCCTTTGGATTGTTTCGGCTTTATACATATCATAGACGTTTACAAGAGTTAAAGCGTCAGGACGAGCAAAATCAGACTGAGAATGAACATGATGAAGAAGAATCAAAGGAATAAGTATGAAAAATTTCCGTAAAGTTGCACAATTGTGCTTGACTATATGTATAGTGTCTTTTTTGGGTCTTTACTCATGTGATGAAGCACCAAAGAAAGATGACCCGGGTTATGAAAATGAATTGCGCGGTTCTGTGGAAATACTATGTGACGAGGCAATATATCCGCTCATCAATTCCGTAAAACCGACTTATGATTCTGCATTCCCTGATGCACATGTGACTTTACGTGCGGTGACTGCTCGTGAAGCTATAGAGCAACTGCTCACAGGCAATGCAAAAGGTATTATTCTTGGGCGGCAGTTATTGCCTCGTGAGGATTCTTTGATAAAAGCATATAGTTTAAAATTTCCCGATATGTACGCATTTGCTTTTGATGCAGTCGTTTTTGCCGCTTCTAAATAT
>JAYRWZ010000412.1:0-9212 GCA_041917875.1 Chloroflexota bacterium
TCCATTTGTGTAACTTGTTCTTCTTTTTGCAAATATACGAATGTTCAACTTCCCGGCTTTTGTTTAAACAAGTTCAATCACAAACTTTCCTTTTGCGCAATAAAATATTATTTTATGCTCTGGATCAATTGAAAAACCGGCATTTGAAACGGCAGGTGGTACTGAATCAACTATTGTAATAATTTCTGAGCTTTTTCTTTCGACATTATACTCATGAATGGTGACAGTTGCATTGATACTCTCCATGTTATGCCTTGAATAACTAAAGGTGGCATATAAAAAGTTATTGTTATTAATCCATAATAATGGTACTTTCGGGATTGTTGAAGCATAATTAGATAATAAAGTTCCCGATCCACAATTACTTACTATTATCTCTTTTTTGTTATTCTTGTTATAGAGTAAGATTTTATAAGGTAATTCGGATTGGTCAATTTCGAGACCCATTGTATGATTCGGTGAATGTATTCCTTTGACACTTAGAAAGTTTTTGTCTTTTACAAAATCATAAGTCCTATTATTTAGATCACAAATCAAATAGCCAGTTCCTGTAAATATATTATCTCTACGAAAAACTATACTATCACCTCGGGTTTCAATCAATTCGTCACTTTCTTCCATTACTAATGACTTAGTTCGAACATCAATTACGTTACCAGTTGCAGATATAACATACCTGTTTTTATAAATAAAGTTGTGTCCTAAATCATATCGTACATAAGATCCTTGACCTTTGAATGTTGGTGCAGATAATATTGTATCCCTTGAATTAAGTTTTCCCTCAACAAATTTATACCTTAGAAGATGAGTATAGTTTCCAATTCCTTCTTCATTTTTCTGATACTCAGCAACAAGTAATGAATTTATTCTTGGTTCTTGCCCAAAACATTGAAATGTAAACAGTATTCCGAAAATAAAAATTAATTTTGTCATAATATCAAAGTATAGCGTTTCAGTGATAATTGAATATTACCTTTGTAGCTTTCCCACAACCGTTGACTCTCGCAAAATATTTGAAACGTAATAACTCAATGAGTTTCCGCACATCTCTCTCATTCACGCAAGACGTCTTTTCTTTCGCCAAAACTACAAAATTTTACTTGTATTGACAAAAAAAACATGAGTTTTCTTTGACAATGTGTAAAGAAATGAAAGATCAATCATTAAAGTCCAACAATCACAATATTATTGCTATTGCTCATTGGAACTGACTATGGGGTTCCGAAGTTTCGCACATAATGTTTTTGCCGAGATGATACCCGTTCCGATGGTGTAAATCTCACATTTTTCGATGCTCTCTACCGCTCTTTACGCTCCATTACAAAACCTTAACATGGGCAATAATCAATGTTATCTTCCTAAGTTCTGTATTTTCGCACCATCAAAAAATGAAGCAAAGGGCAAGTAGGGTTTGCGCGGGGTGTGATGGCATATTGACATCTGCCCTGTTGATCTGAGGTGCTCATTGCTCTATCATATTATTACTACACCATTTACTATGGAGGAATACAAGAGAGAATGGACGAATTTGTGGTACTTGTCGCGAGTGATGACCACACTCGTTATGCTGAAGAAATTTGCTCAACAATTGAAATGGCTGCCCAAGCCCGCGGTACAGGGATAGCAAAACGCCAGCCCGAATATATCATGATGAAAATGCGTGAAGGTAAATCCGTCATTGCCTTATATAGTGACCCCCATTCAGGAGAAGAACGCTTTGCCGGTTTTTGCTATATAGAAACCTGGAGTAATAAGCAATATGTGGCTAATTCCGGGCTGATTGTAGTTCCTGAATTTCGCCGAGCCGGTCTGGCAAAAAAAATCAAACAAAGAGCTTTTGAATTATCACGAGAAAAATATCCGGATGCAAAATTATTCGGTATTACCACAAGTCATGCCGTCATGAAAATGAATACGGAATTGGGATATTATCCTGTACCGTTTTCTGAATTAACTACCGATGATGATTTTTGGAAAGGATGCCAAAGTTGTCCCAATTATGATATTCTTAACAGAACTGAAAGAAAAATGTGTTTATGCACCGGAATGTTATTTGACCCCAATAATCCTAAATATACAGAAACACAACCTATTGTTGTGCTTGCATACAGCGGTGGCTTGGATACATCGTACTGTGTGAAAAAATTCTCCGATGAGGATAATTATGCCGTGCATACGATTATTGTCAATACGGGAGGTTTTTCGGATGAAGAATTAAAAGAAATAGAGAATAAAGCAATTGCGCTGGGTTCACGCAAACATATCACACTTGATGAAACCACAAATTTTTATCATCGCTGTTTACGGTATTTGATTTTCGGTAATATTTTACGGAATAATACTTATCCATTATCGGTGAGTGCGGAGCGCGTATTTCAAGCGATGTCTATTGCACGCTATGCCCGTTCGGTCAATGCCGATTATGTTGCTCACGGTTCGACGGGTGCGGGTAATGATCAAGTGCGTTTTGATGTGATGTTTAATATATTATTGCCGGGCACGCCCATACTTACCCCTATTCGTGATGAAAAATTAAGCCGTGAGGAAGAAATTAATTATTTACGTGAACGCGGATATGAACAAAATTGGGCAAAAGCACAATATTCCGTGAATAAAGGATTGTGGGGTACAACAATAGGCGGTAAAGAAACATTAACATCCGACGGATATTTGCCGGAAGATGCTTTTCCGACGCCGGTAACTAAACATGAACCGGAAACCCTGATTCTGGGATTCCATCGCGGTGAATTATTTACGGTCAATAATGAAGAATTCAGCAATCCCGGTGAGGCAATTAAAAAAGTAAATTCTATTGCACAACCTTTCGGTATTGGCAGAGATATTCATGTCGGCGACACGATTATCGGCTTAAAAGGACGTGTGGGATTTGAAGCCGCGGCTCCGGTAATTATTATTAAGGCGCATCATGCTTTAGAAAAACATACATTAACCAAACAGCAGCTTGCCATTAAAGATATGTTGGCAGCGCAATACGGCACTTTATTACATGAAGGGCAGTTCCTTGAACCGGTGATGCGTGATATCGAAGAATTTTTATTGCATACGCAAGAGACGGTCACGGGAACGGTGCATGTGCATCTTGCGCCATACAGATTCCATATTGTCGGTGTGGAATCAAGCCATGATTTAATGAACTCTGCCTTCGGAAAATATGGTGAGGAAAATTCGGCATGGACAGGTGATGATGTGCGTGGATTTGCAAAAATAGCTTCCAATCAGGCAATGATGTATTTTACAGTAAACGGGACTGAAAATGTCGGATAATATTCGTGTGGGAATTATAGGCGGCGCGGGTTATACTGCCGGTGAATTATTGCGTATTTTACTTTGGCATCCCGCCGTCACCCTTGTGTTTGTCCATAGCACCAGCAATACGGGAAAAAAAATAAGCGATGTTCATAAAGATATCATCGGTGATACAGATATGGTATTTTCTTCCGAATATTCTGCGGACTGCGATATTGTATTTTTATGTACAGCACATGGTGAATCAAAAAAAATTATTGATGAACAGCCGTTTCCACCGACAGTACGCATTATTGATTTAAGTCAGGATTATCGCTATGGGGATAATCCTGATTTTATCTACGGTTTACCGGAATTATATCGTGATACTATTCGCACACATACCAAACATATTGCCAATCCGGGATGTTTTGCCACATGTTTGCAATTAGGTCTTTTACCATTGGCGGCACATTCGCTTTTACGGGATGATATGTATTGCAATGCGGTGACGGGTTCGACGGGAGCGGGGCAATCATTGGCGGCAACATCTCATTATTCTTGGCGTGCGAATAATTTGCAAGTCTATAAACCATTTCAGCATCAGCACTGTAGAGAAATACGGCATTCTTTGCATTATTTACAACAATCTGCATTGCCTCAACTCCATTTTTTACCTGTGCGCGGTAATTTTACGCGGGGTATTTATGCAACTATAATGCTTCCTACAACACAAAGTCATGAGCAGATTTATACATTGTTTACGGAATATTACAGCAGCCATCCTTTTGTTCATTGTTTAGAAAATGGTATGCCCGATATGAAAATGGTTATTAATACCAATAAATGTGTTATTGGGTTTGAGGTCCATGACGGTATGCTTGCTATTGTCAGCACTATTGATAATTTGTGCAAAGGGGCATCGGGACAAGCTGTGCAGAATATGAATTTACTCTGCGGTTTGCCGGAAACAATGGGTTTACAGTGGAAATCATTGGGGTTTTAATATGAATACTTCATCAATAATTATTCGTAAAGTTGCGCTTGAAGAAGCGGCTCAATTGCGTGATCTGCGCCTTGCTTCATTACAAGAGTCGCCGGACGCTTTTGCCTCATCATTTGAAGAAGAACAATATTGGACGGCGGAATTTTATGCTGAGCGCCAACGTGCGCAACCGGATAATTTTATCGTGGGTGCATTTGATGGTCAGAACCTTGTCGGTATGGCGGGATTTTTTCGAGAACGTTTCCGAAAAACCCGTCATGTGGGTATTGTATGGGGTATGTATGTTGCGCCCGATTATCGTCGTCGGCATCTTGCTGAACAGATGCTGACTTTTCTTATTGATGAGGCACGCACGGTGCCGGGAATAGAACAATTACATTTGGGTGTTGTGTCCACGCTTTCCGCTGCGCAGGCACTCTATGAACAATGTGGTTTCACACTCTTTGGTGAAGAAAAAAATGCCATGAAAGATCAAGGAAGATATTTTTCTGTTCTTCATTATGCTTTATTTTTATAATGTGATTTATGTGAGAATCTGATGAAACGTTTTTTTTCTGTCCATGATTGCGCGGACATCCATGCTTTAATTGATAAAGCACTTATTTATAAAAAACATCCCTTTGCCGATGATGATGCCGGCAAAAAGAAAACGCTCGGCTTAGTATTTTTCAATGCGAGTTTGCGCACACGTCTCAGCACGCAAAAAGCAGCGCAAAATCTGGGACTTAATGTCATGGTGATTAATGCCGGCACAGAAAGTTGGAAAATGGAATTTGAGGATGGAACAATTATGGGTGGCACCACCGTAGAGCATATAAAAGAAGGGGCTGCCGTTCTTGGTGAATATTGTGATATTATCGGTGTTCGTTCTTTTGCCGAATTACAGAATAAAGAAAAAGATTACAGTGAAGAAGTTTTTCATAAAATTGAACATTATAGTCAAAGACCCACCATCAGCTTAGAATCGGCAACGCGCCATCCTCTGCAATCATTGACAGATATGATAACGATACGTGAAATTATGGGTGAAAAAAAACCGCGTATTGTTCTGACATGGGCACCCCACCCTAAAGCATTACCGCAAGCTGTGGCTAATTCTTTTTTGGAGTGGAGTAAGGTATATGGAGCGGACATTATTATTACCCATCCGGAAGGATATGAATTATCCGATGAATTTGCGGCGGGTATTCCTATTGAATATAATCAGGAAAAAGCTCTGGAAGGCGCGGATATTGTCTATGCAAAAAATTGGTCAGCATATCATGAGTACGGTGCTGTCATAAAATCCGACAGAGAATGGATGATACATGCCCAAAAAATGTCATTAACAAATAATGGAGCATTATTGCATTGTTTGCCCACACGACGCAATTATGAACTTGCCGATTCTGTGTTGGACAGCCCTTCTTCGTATGTGATACCGCAGGCATCGAACAGAGTATGGGCTGCACAAGCCGTCTTAAGCGATATTCTCCATGCACAGGATATGCGATGACACCATTAACTATTCTAAAAATAGGTGGAAATATTGTTGATAATCCCCAAGAGACGCAGAAATTTTTATCATTGATTGCCCATGCACAGTCACCGTGTATTCTCATTCACGGCGGCGGAAAAATTGCCACGGAACTCAGCGGAAAATTAGGCGTGCCAACGACAATGGTTGAGGGCAGACGCATTACCGATAAAGCAACATTAGATATTGCAACAATGGTTTATGGCGGTTTGGTTAATAAATCATTGGTGGTCGGATTACAGGCACTGGGTATAAATGCTTTCGGAATTACCGGTGCGGACGGCAATTGTATTCGTGCAGAAAAAAGACCGGTGCGTGAGATAGATTATGGCTATGTGGGTGATATTATTGCCGTGAATTCCTCCTTGCTTATTTCCCTCATAGATAATGGATTTATGCCTGTGATTGCTCCTTTGACGCATGACGGGAAAGGAATGCTGCTCAATACAAATGCCGATAGTATTGCTGCGCATGTGGCTGTTGCTTTGGCATCCCATTATCATGTTTCTTTATATTATTGTTTTGAAAAAAACGGTGTTCTCTCTGATGTGAATAATGATGAATCCATTATTACGGAATTGACAGAACAAATGTATCGTGAATTATCTGCGCAAGGACATATTCACAAAGGAATGAAACCCAAATGTGATAATGCTTTTTTTGCAAAACATCATGGCGTACAATCGGTGTCTATTATTAATGCACATCATGTACATTTACCGCAATCAGGAACAAAAATTAGTATATAATTATGGAAAAAGCACCATTCTTTGAAGAAAGTGTAGCATTGCTTTCTCAATTAATCGCTACGCAATCATTTAGTCGTGAAGAACATGAAACGGCAGAGAGTATTGCTGCATTTTTGGAACAGCACGGGGCACAAACACATCGGTTGATGAATAATGTGTGGGCATATTCCGATCATTATAATCCGGAAAAACCGACTATCTTACTTAATTCGCATCATGATACCGTCCGACCCAATAAAGATTGGACTCGTAACCCCTTTGAGCCGACGATAGAACAGGGCATACTCTATGGATTAGGCAGTAATGATGCGGGTGCGTCATTAGTTAGTTTAGCGGCGTGTTTTCTTGCTTTGCGTCATAAAGAATTACCATGTAATATAGTATTTGCTGCCACAGCAGAAGAAGAAATTGCCGGAAAAAACGGTGTGGAAGTGACTGTTCCTCATGTAGGAAATATTACTTGCGCCATTATTGGTGAACCCACGACATTGCAGATGGCAATTGCAGAACGCGGACTTATGGTGCTTGATGCAACGGTGTATGGAAAATCAGGTCATGCCGCAAGAACAACAGGTATTAATGCCATAGAAAAAGCACTACCTGTCTTGGAGTGGTTTCGCACATTTTCATTTCCAAAAATATCACCCTTATTGGGTCCCGTGAAAATGACCGTCACGCAAATTCAGGCAGGCACACAGCATAATGTTATCCCCGACCGCTGCACATTTGTTGTTGATATTCGGCTTAATGATTGTTATACGCATGAAGAGATTTTTTCAATTATTCAAGAACAGTGCGGTTGCGAAATACAAGCACGTTCCATGCGATTAAAACCGTCTTCCATTGCGCAGGATCATCCATTGGTGAAGGCAGCGGAACAGCTTGGCATACAGACATTTGCCTCACCGACAATGAGTGATCAGGCATTATTATCTATGCCGTCGGTAAAAATAGGACCGGGAATGTCGGAACGCTCTCATACAGCCGATGAATTTGTGACTTTGGATGAAATTCATCAGGGCATACAAACATATATTTCTTTAGTAAATACTGTGGCGGAATTATTATGAAACTTTGGGATAAAGGAATTTCCACCGACAAAGATATTGAAAAATTCACCGTCGGAAATGATCAAATATTTGATATGTACTTGGCACCATTTGATGTTATGGGGTCAATTGCTCATGCAAGAATGCTTGCGGAAGTAGGTATCCTTTCTGCTCAGGAAGCCGAGGATATTGTCCGAGAATTGCGTCGTATATACAAAGAAATCAACCAAGGCACATTTTCTATTGAACCCGGCATAGAAGATATTCATTCCCAAATTGAATTAGAATTAACAAAAATCTTAGGTGAGACAGGAAAAAAAATTCATACGGGGCGTTCGCGTAATGATCAGGTATTGGTAGATATTTCTTTATATCTGCGTTCAATGCTCTTGCAGATTGTGGATGAAGTTTATGAATTAGCTCATATTCTCTTAGATTTATCCGAAAAATATAAACAGTATTTATTACCCGGCTATACACATCTTCAAATTGCCATGCCTTCATCCTTCGGCTTATGGTTTGGGGCTTATGCGGAAAGTTTATCCGATGATATGGCAATGGCATTATCAACATTGCAATTTGTCAATAAAAATCCCTTAGGCAGCGGCGCAGGCTTCGGTTCATCTTTCCCTTTGAAAAGAGCCGTAACAACCACATTGCTTGGTTTTGATTCATTGCATATTAATTCGGTGTATGCGCAGATGACACGAGGAAAAAAAGAAAAACTTGTGGCGCAATGTATAGGAAATATTGCAGCAACTTTAGCAAAAATGGCAATGGACATTACATTGTACATGACACAAAATATGGGGTTTATATCATTTCCTGAAGCTTTGACCACGGGTTCAAGTATTATGCCGCATAAAAAAAATCCCGATGTCTTTGAATTAGTCAGAGCAAAATGTAATACGGTGCAGACAGCACAATATTCTTTGCAATCATTAATGCAAAATTTACCTTCCGGCTATCATCGTGATATGCAATTAACAAAAGAAATTCTGTTTCCCGCATTGTATGCATTACTTGATTGTATTCATATCATGAAATACGCTTTACCGCAATGCAGTATTTCAGCGAATATTATGGAAAATGATATGTATAAATATGCGTTCAGTGTTGATGAAGTGAATAAAGCGGTGCAACAGGGCATGTCATTCCGTGATGCCTATAAATATGTGGCGCAGACTATCGAAGATGGCACGTATAGTCCATCTTTTTCTGTGGAACATACTCATGAAGGCAGTTTGGGTAATTTATGCAATGATATGATACAAGAGCAATTAGAGCGGCATTATTCATCATCGCAGCGCGAATCAATTATGAATGCAGAAAAAGCATTAGTGGAGTAAAGCCGGTTGATCATTGATTCTATCAAGAGACCATCTTTTCGGGATTGAAACTAGCTCCATAGGAGCGACATGATAATAGAAAAAGAAAGACCAAAAAAACAAACTCCGTAGGAGCGACATCGCAATAGAAAATGTCATCCCTTCGGGATTGAATTTCAAAAAAATTGCATGTTTGAAAAATTTTGTTACTTTTGAAAGAATTGTTATTCTCATGTTCTTTGACAACTAAAAACCCAAACCCGGCGAAGGGAATTTGCTCAATACCGAGTATCGTCTTTATGACCCGCGCGCGGCACA
>JAYRWZ010000413.1:0-2166 GCA_041917875.1 Chloroflexota bacterium
AATTATAGACAGTCAGGGCTTTGTGGTTTATACTTCCCCGATGACCACAAGCATCACACTTTCGACAAAAGAATTACCAAGCGGTGTGTATATGATACGTCTGACACAAGGGCTGCATACACAATCTAACTCCGTGATTGTATTACATTGATGGTGATAAAATCAATCAAAAAAACGCTTCGAAGTAATTTCGAGGCGTTTATTAAAAAACCACTATTATATGATATGGAGAATTTCTGTGCGTGCATGAAAAGAAATGCAGAAGCCAAAACAATCGCTTAATCCATTGTATAATAAGAATATTTCACTCTTCTGAGTCGGTGTTCCAATTCAAAATAACTTCACGTATAGGTTGCAAATGACGCAAAAAAATCTGAAAACATAAAAAAAGTACTAACATTGTGTGTTGTGTCATTGTCGTGAAGGGGATACCATTCATATCCGTATAAGGAATAAGCATCATCATCGAAATTAATTGTGGCGGTGTGGTATAAATAAGTAATGCTAAGCCCAAAGTTCCGGTCATTGCACCCACATGGACATTACGTCTGATAACAAAATAACCGGTAAGAAACATCACGCACCAAATCAATAACCACAAAGGGTTTATGGCAAGAGATATGCCCGCTGCCGTGGCGAGACCTCTGCCGCCTTTCCCGCGTAAAAATATATTGAAATTATGGCCAATTAATGCTAATGATGCAGCAATACCGGCAGCAATAAAATCATTGGGTAAGAGGACATGAGCCAAATGCACAGCTCCGTAACCTTTCAACATATCAATAATGGTAATAAGTATCCCAAGCCATGTTTTTCCCGTAATATCATAAGCATTACGGGCACCGACATTTCCCGTTCCTTCTAAGCGAATATCTTTACCGTGAAAATAATGAACAAAAATATATGCGGTGGGAATTGCGCCCAATAAATATGAAATGATTGCTATGATAAAAGGCATAATAACGTATATTAAAAAATTATTGACTCGATTGGTCTTCGTGAACTTTTTTTATGAGTTTCAGTTTAATTTGCTCAACTCTTCTTTTGGTGCGTCTAATAATTATAGCTTCATAATCACCAAGTTTGAATATTTCTTGTTCTTCGGGAATATAACCTGCGGTTTTATTCAATAATCCACCGACAGTTTCATATTCATCACTTTCGGGTAATGGGAAGGGTAAGCGGTCATTAATATCGGCAATAGAAACGGTGGATTCTACTTTCCATTCCGTATCACTTTTTTTCACAATATCGGGTTTTTCTTCATCATATTCATCCTGGATATCACCGACTAATTCTTCCATAATATTTTCTAAGGTGATAATGCCGGCTGTGCCGCCAAATTCATCCGTAACGATTGCTAAATGCACTTTGCGTTTTTGCATTTCTCGTAAAATAGATTTTATTTTGTCGCTTTCTTGCACAAAAAAAGCAGGACGCATAATATCTTGAATAACAATAAGATTACGATAGCTCATGAGCATGACTAAGTCTTTTGCATAGACCACGCCCAAGATATTATCAATACTGGCTTGATATACGGGCATACGGGAATATCCTTCTTCCAATACTTTGGCAAACATTTGCTCGCCCGATAATCCTATATCTATGGCACAAACATTCCCGCGCGGCACCATAATACTCGAAGCGGTGGTCTCGCCAAAGTCAAAGACATTACTGATTAATTCGGTTTCCGATATTTCCATCATGCCGCCTTTACTGCTTTCTTCGATGAGATAGCGTATTTCCTCGGCACTATGTAATTCTTGTTCTAATCCGGGCTCAACACCAAGAAGTCTGAGCAAGCGGTTTGCAATTGAGTTAAGCGACCAAATAAATGGTTTGAACACAATGTAAAAAAAACGGAGCGGAATACTTGTTGCTAATGTGACCGTCTCGGGTCTTTGGATTGCAAGCGATTTGGGGGCAAGTTCGCCGAGCACAATATGTAACACGGTGATGATGGCAAATGCAATGGGCAAGGCAATTTTATGAAGTGTTTCAGGGTCTAACCTCATTCCGAAAGCATAGAGCATCTCCCCGATTGCTTTGGCAACGACGGGTTCGCCTACCCAGCCCAGCCCTAAGCTGGCTAAAGTGATTCCCAATTGTGTGGCAGACAGATAAGCATCCAGATGCTCGACAATTTTTTTTGCCATCGGTGCA
>JAYRWZ010000414.1:0-3229 GCA_041917875.1 Chloroflexota bacterium
ATACAAGAACACTTTTATCTTTTAAACGCTCCAAGCATACATTTTCTCATGATGTTGATACGACCAATACCGGCAGAGCATTATTAACCGAATTTGATGGTCATAGGTTAAGTTATAGTAATACGTATGCCACCATTGAAGCAATGGGAAGAACTATTAAGCTAAAGTACAACGGGGCACTTTCTCACGGTTTAGATGTCAATGACTTTGCCGATACAACACTCAGCACATATATTGGTACACAAGGTGAACAAAGAAATTATTGGGGTAGCACTCTTGCCGGTGAATACTCCACGGTTGGTCTCATTAATGAGATTATTGCTCCCGATAATAGTGTGACAAAATTGTCCTATTCACTGAAAAATATTACTTACGATAACATGGAAATGCCATGGACATATAATCGTGATTGTACATTTGGCTGGTGGCGATTGGATAAAGTTTCGACTATGAATGGTTCACTCAAGATACATTATGCTGTGCCTACAACTACTTTTATCTCTTCTTCTGATTTAGCAGATATAAGCAAGTATCAATATATTGACCCAAGGGTGCACAATGTCTGTAATAGTTTGGAATATAGAAATAGTGCAAATGTCCTTACGGGAAAAACACATTATGCATTTACCCCCAAACACAGAATAATCAGTGAAGATGTCATTTTAGGCAAAAAAGATACTACAGAACTGTTTTTCAATAGTTTTGCTGCACCTCCCATACGTCTTAAAAATATACCTTTCGACAGCTCATCAATTCGATTTAAACCACAGAGTGCTACTCTTCATTACGGCGAGCGATTTATTACTTTGCAGACAACAACGTATAAAGGAGAATCGCTTACCGGATCGAAATATTGGATACTTCCTATTGAGCATAAAACAAAGATTATTGACAGAAAAAAACCAAGCGATACACTTACAACATCCCATACACTCATCAAATATGCTTTTACTGAATTGTATAACTATGGTGGCGATACTGCTCTTGCTGCTCGGCTTGGCAAAGGGATACTGAGTAAATTTCAATATAGTCTGGCACCAAATAGTAGCAGTGATACACTGGTGAAGAGTATTCAGCATTTTCAACATCTTGCAGGAGGAACGCAAACAGGCGTAACAAGGGTAGATACAACCTATGATTTTATATGGTCCCGACGTTTGACCGATAGCGCTTTACAAGCAGGTAAAGACACAACTATTTTGCGGTATCGAACACAGACAATTAATAATGTGACGAAAAGCTATGCACCACTTTGGGGACTAACGAGAAGAAGTTTTTATACAATACAGGGCGATACAATAGCCGGAATGTACAATGATTATCATACTGCTTATACGCCTACTTCACCATATAGACGAGGTATGGTGTCGAATCAAGTAGCGCGTGGTATGAATGGTGTGATGCAAAGTCTTAATGTGCCATTTCGTTATGGTGGACCCTTTCAATCAAAAATTAAAAAAATTGAGGGATTGTTCGGTGAAGAGTCCTTTTTGCTCTATGATTACAATTTTGCGCCGCTGGGCAGAGTACTTTTTTCTACTTTTAATGCAGAAGAAGCTACTTATGAGACAACCCAAAAACTATTTGAAAGACATCCCGAATATGAAGTACCTCTTGGTAGTGGGGCAATTGTTCGTTGGTATGACCATACATTAACTTTACGTTATGATACACTAACAGCTTTCAGAGAATTAACCTATGGTGGCGTGACGAAAGCATCGGTTCAAAGTGATGCTTTATATTCCACAGCACAGTATGATTTGTTATCACGTCCCACCATTGCATGGTCAGCAGCTGATTTCCCATCTAATGGTACATGGAAGAAAAAAACTTTAGATATCAAGTTATGGAATTCCTCATCATGGCTAAAAGACACATCTATACTTATTGCAGATAATAGAGCCGGCGCATACAAACATAAATATAGCAGTGCTTTTCCGGTTGCAAAAGGAAAATTAGTGTATCAAGCAACTGATAATGATCCTTTACATAATGGTACATCGGTTGATCAAGTGAGTTTACAATTATATTTTTCTAATATTACACAAGCAAAAGAATCAACGACTTTTAATCATGAACCGATAATTTTTAAAATATCATTACCACGATATAATTGGTCACAAAACTATATCATGGACTGGGATACGACAACGTATTTTACTGGATTACAATGGCGTAGAAATGTGTTCCTTCATTATTCATTGCCTGATTCATTACTTGACAGTTTGCAAGCGATGTCAGCCGGTGATACAACTTCTATAGTACTCAACATAGTCAGTTCGGCTGTGGAATGGGAATATGATAATATAGAGATAGCGACATTTGCTGATGATATTGCACCTCGCATTATTTGTACACCATCAGTGGCACCAATGGCTCCGTCTGATTTTTCTGTCAAAGCAATATATGATGATGTGCAACAACGTTCTACGGTATTAGCTAAAATTGATGATCCAGCACTACATCGTAACAATGGTTGGTCAGCCTCCTTAAGCGGAGTGAATAATAGGGTTACGGGCGGAAAATCGGAGTTCAGTCCCATCAGCCATTCGTCCGTCAGTAAACAATTTATTGGTAATCCGTATTCGCCATTGCGTATTGACAGCGCTATTGCACGTTTGTCAGGTATGCATGGAACACATAAAGTAATTGATCCTGAAGGAAAAGCAGCAAGAGCAACAATCCATGATGTCGGAATTATGGACTCACTTATCAATACTGACAGTACTGTGACACGAAGCATAGTGCGCATAGGCAAGCCGTCTGATTTTGGTCTTCCTCCCGATAGTATTATTCCTGATTATTATGGTCTTTGCAGCGTAAACACCTCATTCGACGAAACCGGGAAAAAAACTACCGCGATAAGTGACGGTTTAGGTCGTTTAAGACGTGTTATCATTGATAGTGGCGGATTACATTTTACAACACACCATGTTTATAATCATATATCCCAAAAAATATATACTATTTCTCCGCGTGGCGATACGACCAAATTTACTTACGATGATTGGGGCAGAATAAAAAGGGTAGAGCAACCGGATATCGGCTGGGTGGAAAATAGATATAATAAAATAGGTCAATTACGGTATCAACAATCAGCACAACAATTTGCAGAAAATAAAATTAGCTATTACGAATATGATGACTTTGGCAGACCGACCATAATAGGAGAAGCACAATTTGCTGAATCAAGCGATACAAGTCATATATGGTTGCCGTCAAGTGTCAA
>JAYRWZ010000415.1:0-2125 GCA_041917875.1 Chloroflexota bacterium
ACAAACATGAGCGTTTTGTGAAAGAAGCCGCTCAAGCCAAACTGCTTGCCTCCAAATTTGCCGTAGAAGTGGCTCTTGAAGCTATTCAGGTGCATGGCGGTTATGGCTATGTGCGCGAATATCAAGTGGAACGCTTATTGCGCGATTCAAAAATTACCGAGATTTATGAAGGTACTTCCGAAATACAGCATATCGTGATAGCAAGGGAACTTATCAAAGATTTACAGTAATGTTTTCAGTATAAATTACCAAACCCTCATTTCTTACTTCTGAAAAAAGCACGTTCCGCGAAGGAACGTGCTTTTTTCCATACTACCATTTCTCTCTATGATTGACACACATGCACATCTCGATAATAAGCAATTCGAAGACGACAGACATGCAACACTCCAAAGAGCTTTGGACGCAGGGATTACGAATATCATTATTCCTTCGATTCATCCCGATAATTTTGATGCAGTACATCGTTTAGCCGATACGTATGAGCCTGTTTTTCGCGGTGTGGGAGTGCATCCCCATCATGCGCATGAGGCAACACACAAAATTTACGATATGATGGAAAAGCAATCCGACGATGAAAAAGTGATTGCCATCGGTGAAATAGGTATTGATTACTATTATGATTTTTCGCCAAAAGACACCCAGAAAACGACATTTCGTGAACAATTGCGCATTGCAAAACGCACAGGTTTGCCGGCGATTATTCATAATAGAGAAGCCGATGATGATGTGCTCGGAATTATAGAAGAAGAACAAGACGGCACATTACGGGGCGTACTGCATTGTTTTTCATCAGACATAGAAGCACTGAGGCGCGCATTGGCTTTGGGAATGCTTGTTTCTTTCACAGGCAATATCACCTATAAAAAATCCGTCTTGGGCGAAGTAGTGCTTCATACACCCTTGGATAAAATGATGATTGAAACAGATGCGCCTTATATGGCACCGGTTCCACATCGCGGCAAACGTAATGAGCCGCTGTATGTGCAATACATAGCAGAAAAAATAGCAGAAATACATAACACTTCTTTAGCACAGGTAATTGCAATGACTTCTCACAATGCTCAATCGCTATTTCGTTTCTTGATATGCCTTCTGATTTTGACGGCGACAATCTTTGTGCAAGACAGTTTTGCACAGAAAAAATCCATTAACGACCAATACGATGACAGAGATGAAGAAGAAGTTGAAACAAAGAAAGTGATGCCTAAATGGTGGCAAAACAAAACTCTGGGTGTCTCATTCTCGCTTTCTACCAATACAATTGTGGAAACTTTAACCGGCGTAGATACCACGCAAAGGTCTTCGGTGTCTTATGAGGGGCTCTTCGCTTTCGGAGGTGGGGTTTCTTATTCTCTCTTCGACTGGCTCAATGTTGAGGGTTCATATCTTTATTCACGCAATACCAAAGTTGCTGAATTGCAATTTGATTCACAGGGCAATCAATTACCGAATACGCACCAATCCGTCAACCTTTCGGTGCGTGCTCTTGCTAATCCTTATGCTAAGTTCAATTTCTTTGGCACAATAGGCATGAGTTATCTTCTCAACAGAGTGTGGGCAGGTAAAAGCACAGATCCTCGTTCACCCGATTATGCTCCCGATGACCAATTATTACTCTCGGTCAATCAGCTTGGATTAAATGCAGGTGCCGGATTCTCGATAAATATTCCCACCTCATTCGGTATGTTTCAACCAACTGCCGAATGGCGATTAGATTTTCCGTTCGCATCAGAAATTCGTTTAGTCCCACTTGCCAGAGATCGCGTCGAAAATGGTCAAATTATTTATGCACCCCGTAAAAATTTTGAAGTAGCAACATTTTATTCCTTACCTCGATTTACATTGTATTTTTATCCTAAATGGTAAGAGTATATTATCACGAAAATTACAAACACTTATGAAAATAGCCAAAATATTCGCTGCTGCATTTGGAATTGGACTTGGTGTGGGTGCAGGATTTCTTGCCGCACCGGTAATTTCCGGTGATAATGTCTATGAACAAGTAAAAAAATTCAATGATGTACTGAACAGAACAGCACGCAATTATGTGGAAGATGTTGATTCAAAAAAATTAACCGAAGCTGCCATAAAAGGAATGTTGAATGAACTTGACCCGCATTCG